>NZ_BOCG01000433.1 GCF_016587775.1 Lactobacillus nasalidis
CTCGGCTTCAGCGACTCAGTCGTGCCGCCGAAGTACGCCAACGGCATCTGGCTTTTCCACGACCCTGACCTCAAGCCGGGCGACTCCGTCTTTGAAGCTCTGGGGATGGACGACTACGTTCTGGACTTTGACATCACGCCTAACCGGGCCGACACTTCCTCAATGGAAGGGGCTGCTTACGAAGTCGGCGCCTTGATCGACCAGAAGCCGAAGATCGAAGAAGTGGTCTTGAAAGAAGACGGCGCTGACTGGACCGGCGACTTTACGGCTACGGCTGACGAAAAGATCGCGCCGAAGTACTACTTGAGAAAGGTGACCGGCGTCAAGATTGCTGAAAGTCCCCTGTGGCTGCAGACCCGCTTGTGGAATGCCGGCATCCGGCCGATCAACAACGTGGTCGACGCCACCAACTACATCATGCTTTTGACCGGGCAGCCGATGCACGCTTACGATGCCAAGCTGTTTGAAGGGACCAAGAAGATTGAGGTCCGCCTGGCTAAAGCTGGTGAAAAGCTGCAGCTGTTGAACGAAAAAGAAATCGACCTGGACCCGCAGGATATCGTCATCACTGACGGCCAGCAGCCGGTCGGCCTGGCCGGCGTTATGGGCGGGCTCAACAGCGAAGTGACTGAGGACACCAGCGACGTGATCCTGGAAGCCGCTGTCTTTGACCCGGCCTTGACCAGAAAGGCAGCTCTGCGCCACGACAACCGGACTGACGCTTCTGCCTTGTTTGAAAAGGGCGTCAACTGGGACAACACGCAAAAGGCGCTGGATGCCTGCGCCCTGCTTTTGAGAGCTGACGCCGGGGCTACCGTTCTGGCCGGCGAAATCAAGGCCAGCGACCAGGACAAGGAACCAGTCGTGATCACCACGACGGCCAGCCGGACCAACAAGATTTTGGGCACTGACCTGTCAATGGACGAAATCGTCAAGATCCTGGGCAAGCTGAACTTCGGCGTTGCCGTCAACGGGGACGAATACACGGTGACGGTGCCAAACCGCCGCTGGGACATCTTCATTGACTCTGACATCTTTGAAGAAGTCGGCCGGATCTACGGCTACGACAACATCAAGTCCACCCACCCGGCTACCGGCGAACTGACTGGCGGCTACGCGGCCGAT
>NZ_BOCG01000434.1 GCF_016587775.1 Lactobacillus nasalidis
GGGTCAAGTCGCCGTGAATGCCGGCGGCGTTGTAGCCGCGGGCCACCAGCCCTCTGGTCAGTTCATCGACCCGGCGCTTGGTCCGGCCGAAGACGACGGCCAGGTCCGGGTTTTCCACGTCGATCAGCCGGCACATGGTGTCGAACTTTTCGTTTTCGCGGACCCGGACGAAGTACTGGTCGATCAGGTCAGCCGTCAGTTCCTTGGCCTTGATCTTCACGACCTGCGGGTCGTTCATGAACTTCTCGCCCAAAGCCTGGATCGGCTTAGGCATGGTGGCGCTGAACAAGAGGGTCTGGTCGCGTTTTTCTGCGTAAGTCAGAATGCTTTCGATGTCTTGAATGAAGCCCATGTCCAGCATTTCGTCAGCTTCGTCCAGAACCACCGTCTTGACGCCGTCAAGCTTGATCGTCTTGCGCTTGAGGTGGTCCAGCAGCCGGCCCGGAGTCCCGACCAGGATTTCCGGCACGTTCTTCAAAGCCCGGATCTGCCGGCCGATGTCAGCCCCGCCGTATACGACCTGGACCTTGGCCTTCTCGTCCCGGCCCAAGCGGAAAAGTTCTTCCTGGGTCTGGATGGCCAGCTCTCTGGTCGGTTCGATCACGATGGCCTGGATGGCGTGCTGGTGCTTGTCCAGCTTTTGCAGGATTGGCAGACCAAAAGCAGCCGTCTTCCCGGTCCCGGTCTGGGCCTGGCCGATCACGTCCCGGCCGGACAGGGCCAGGGGAATGGTCTGGGCCTGAATCGGCGTGGCTTCTTCAAAGCCGGACCGTTTGATGGCCTTCAATAAATTGTCATTCAATCCTAGTTCAGTAAATTTCAAATTCGTCTCCTATTTCAGTCTGTCAAGGACGCGTTCCAGGTGCATCCCGTGGGATCCCTTCAGCAAAACGATGTCCTGGCTGTGGATGTCGCTCTTTAAATCATCGATTAAGTGGCTCATCTCGTCTTCTGGGTAATAGTGCAGGTTCTGCTGGTCGTACTTGTCCAGCAGGGCTTGGTAAAGGTGTTTCATTTCCGGCCCGTAAAGGTAAAGGACGTTGATCTTGTCTGGGTCCAGGCAGTCCGCCAGGCCAGCGTGCAGGTCAGCCGACCGGCTGCCCAGTTCCAGCATGTCCGCCAGAACAGCCACGCGGCGGCCGCTGCCGGTTACCGGAACCTGGCCGAAGGAAGCAGTTACGGCTTTAACGGCCGTTGGGTTGGAGTTGTAGATATCGCTCATGATGTCTTCGCCGCAGTCGCCCTTTTCCCATTCCATCCGGTTGGCCGTTGGCACGAAGTTGGCCAGGCCGGCAGCGATTTCTTCATCGCTTTCGCCGAAGTGGCGGCCGACCAAAATGGCAGCCATGGCGTTGGCCACGTTGTGGCGGCCGATCATCGGAATCGAGAATTCCCGGTCAGTCCCGTTGACCTTGAAGTAGGAATGGTGCATGGTGCTGTGCAGGCCGCTGGCGTGCAGCGTGTCGGTGTCCGCGAAACCGAAGGTGGCCTTGTCCTGGGACAGCTTGGCAGCTCTCTGGGCCAGCAGCGGTTCGTCGCCGTTGTAGATGAATTCGCCGTCTTCCTGCAAAAAGTCCGTGATTTCCATCTTCGCGTCCGCGATCTTGTCCCGGCTGCCGAAGAATTCAATGTGGGCTTCCCCGATCATGGTGATCACGGCCACGTCAGGACGGGCGAGCTGGCTGAGTTCATGCAGCTGGCCGGCCCGGTCCATCCCCATTTCCAAAACCAGGATTTCGGTGATCGGCTTCATTTCCAAAATGGTCATCGGCACGCCGATTTCATTGTTGAAATTGGCCTGGGTCTTGTAGACGTTGAAGCGCTTGGCCAGAACTGCCGCCACCATGTCCTTGGTCGTCGTCTTGCCGTTTGAGCCGGTGATGCCGACAACCGTCGGGTTAACCTTCTGCAGGTAGTAACGGGCCAGGTCCTGCATGGCCTTCAAGGTGTCAGCGACTTCCAGAACCGCGATGCCTTCCGGCTTGCCCGGGTGCCCGGCTTCCCACAGGGTCGCGCTGGCTCCGGCCGCGATGGCGGCGCCAACGAAGTCGTGGCCGTCTCTTTGCCCCTTGATCGGGACAAACAAGGCGCCGGCACTGATCTTTCTGGAGTCAAAAGCGACTGAGGTAATGATCGTTTCCGCGTTTCCTTCACAACTGGTATTTAAGGCTTGGGCGATTTCTGCCAACTGCATTTTCATTCCAATACTGCTCCTTAAGAATAATTGACACACTTAGTATATTATACGTTGTTTGGCGCTCTTCGCAATAAAAAAAGCAACCCAAGCGGGCTGCTTTTAAAGTAAAGAGAACGATTAGTTCTTCTTGTTGAAGCCGTACTTCTTGTTGAAACGTTCGATTCGACCATCGGCAGCGGCAAACTTTTGCTTGCCAGTGTAGAATGGGTGGGAATCTGATGAAATTTCAACACGGATCAATGGGTAAGTGTTGCCTTCGAATTCAACAGTTTCTGATGACTTCAAAGTTGAGCCGGCAACAAACTTAAAACCAGTTGCTGAGTCCATGAAGCAAACTTCTTGATAATCTGGGTGAATACCTTGTTTCATAATTCTTTAACTCCTTTGCCATAGCCCTCTGCGGGCCATAGATTAATCGATTAACTCTAACATAGTACCATATATCAGGCACGATTGGCAAGAGTTAAAAAATTTTCCGTCTTAGTCTGCGTCACGGATGACCACATCGGCCCCCAGCTGCCGCAGCTTCTCTTCAACCCGGTCATAGCCTCTCAGGATGTTGCCGGCGTTGTTGATCACCGTTTCGCCGTCGACCATCAGCCCGGTCAGCATCAGGCAGGCCCCGGCCCGGATTTCATCGGCGTGAACCACGGCGCCGTGCAGGCGGCTGCCCGGGTGAACCAGGATGATGTTGTTGACGACAGTGATGGACGCGCCCATCTTCTGCAGTTCCGGCACGTGCCGGGTCCGCTTCGGATAGATCG
>NZ_BOCG01000435.1 GCF_016587775.1 Lactobacillus nasalidis
GAGCAGCAACTGGTTTCTATTTGACGGTAATCAACCAGAAAGTCACGGCTAACTACGTGCCAGCAGCCGCGGTAATACGTAGGTGGCAAGCGTTGTCCGGATTTATTGGGCGTAAAGCGAGCGCAGGCGGAATGATAAGTCTGATGTGAAAGCCCACGGCTCAACCGTGGAACTGCATCGGAAACTGTCATTCTTGAGTGCAGAAGAGGAGAGTGGAACTCCATGTGTAGCGGTGGAATGCGTAGATATATGGAAGAACACCAGTGGCGAAGGCGGCTCTCTGGTCTGCAACTGACGCTGAGGCTCGAAAGCATGGGTAGCGAACAGGATTAGATACCCTGGTAGTCCATGCCGTAAACGATGAGCGCTAGGTGTTGGGGACTTTCCGGTCCTCAGTGCCGCAGCAAACGCATTAAGCGCTCCGCCTGGGGAGTACGACCGCAAGGTTGAAACTCAAAGGAATTGACGGGGGCCCGCACAAGCGGTGGAGCATGTGGTTTAATTCGAAGCAACGCGAAGAACCTTACCAGGTCTTGACATCCTG
>NZ_BOCG01000436.1 GCF_016587775.1 Lactobacillus nasalidis
GGTGGTTCAGCAGCTGCCGTTGCCAGCGGCGAAGTAGTTGCTGCCTTGGGTAGTGACACCGGTGGCTCAATCCGCCAGCCGGCATCATTCAACGGGATCTTCGGGATCAAGCCGACTTACGGCCGGGTATCCCGCTGGGGCTTGATCGCCTTTGCCTCATCTTTGGACCAAATCGGGGTCATGAGCAAGCGGGTCAAGGACTCAGCTGAAGTCTTGAACGTGATCGCCGGGGCCGACGACCGCGACGCCACTGTTTCTGAAAAGGAAGTACCGGACTACACCAGCTTCCTGGGCAAGGACGTCAAGGGCCTGCGGGTTGCCGTTCCTAAGGAATACATGAGCGACGCCGTAGAAGAAGGCGTCCGCAAGGCAGTTGAAGCGCAGATCGAAACCCTGCGCGCGGCTGGTGCCATCATCAACGAAGTTTCCCTGCCGCACACCAAGTACGTCGTGCCGACTTACTACATCATCGCTTCCAGTGAAGCTTCCGCCAACCTGGAACGCTACGACGGGATCCGTTACGGTTACCGGGCTGAAGCCAAGAACCTGGACGAAGTCTTCCTTAAGTCCCGGTCAGAAGGCTTTGGCGACGAAGTCAAGCGGAGAATCATGCTGGGTTCCTTTGCCCTGTCAGCCGGCGCTTACGACAAGTTCTTCCTGCAGGCAGCCAAGGTAAGAACCTTGATCTGCCAGGACTTTGACAAGATCTTTGAAGACAACGACGTCATTGTCGGGCCGGTTTCAACTGAAACTGCCTTTGACTTGAACTCAGAAATTTCTGACCCGATCAAGATGTACAACAACGACATCCTGACGATTTCCGCCAACATGGCCGGGATTCCAGCAGCCAGCGTGCCAGCCGGCCTGAGCGAGACGACGGGGATGCCGGTCGGCTTCCAAATCATGGCCAAGCGCTTTGACGAAGGTCATGTCTTCCAAGTGGCTGACTTCATCGAGCGCAGCAACAAGTTCTACGAACAAACACCAGCTGGATTGGAGGATTAATTTAAATGAATTTTACGTCAACTATCGGTCTGGAAGTCCACTTTGAGTTGAAGACCAAGAGCAAGATCTTTTCACCTTCACCAGTAACTTACGGGGCTAAGCCAAACACCGAAACCAACGTTATCGACTGGGGCTACCCGGGTACTTTGCCGATGGTCAACAAGGAAGTCTACCGCCTTGGCTTGATGGTCGCTTTGGCTACCCACTCACACGTCAACCCGGTAACCCACTTTGACCGGAAGAACTACTTCTACCCGGACAACCCGAAGGCTTACCAAATCACCCAGTTCTTCAAGCCGCTGGCTGAAAACGGCTATGTGGAAGTCGAAGTTCACGGCAAGAAGAAGAAGATCCACATTCACGAAATGCACATCGAAGAAGACGCCGGCAAGAACACCCACGGCACCAACGGCTTCTCCTATGTCGACTACAACCGGCAAGGCGTGCCGCTTTTGGAAGTCGTTTCTGAACCAGAAATGACTGACCCTGACGAAGCCGTTGCCTACCTGGAAAAGCTGCGGGAAATCGTTCAGTTTACCGGGGCTTCCGACGTTAAGATGGAAGAAGGGTCAATGAGAATTGACACCAACATCTCCATCCGTCCGGCCGGCCAGAAGGAATTCGGGACCAAGGTCGAAATGAAGAACCTGAACTCCTTTGAACACGTTCGTTTGTCTCTGGCTTACGAACAAAAGCGCCAGCAGGAAATCCTCCTGTCCGGCGGCCGGGTTCGCCTGTCCACCCGCCGTTTTGACACCAACACGGGCAAGACTGTCCTGGAACGTGTCAAGGAAGGGGACGCGGACTACCGTTACTTCCCAGAACCTGACCTGGCTCCGTACCACATCAAGCAGGAATGGGTTGACGAAATTGCGGCCAACTTGCCAAAGACGGCTGACGAACGGCGGGAAATCTACGTGGGCGAATACGGCCTGAAGCCATACGACGTCAACGTCCTGCTGCAAAACAAGGAAAGCTCCGACTTCTTTGACGCTGCTGTTGCTGCCGGTGCCGACCCGAAGCAGGCAGCCAACTGGATGAACACCCAAGTCAACGGCTACTTGAACGAAAAGCATGCCGAACTCAAGGACATTGCTTTGACTCCAGAAAACCTGGCAGCCATGATCAAGCTGATTTCCGACGGGACGATTTCTTCCAAGATCGCCAAGAAGGTCTTCGCGGAAACTGTTGCCAACGGCACCGACCCGAAGAAGTACGTCGAAGAAAACGGCATGGCCCAGCTGTCAGACGAAAGCGTTCTGGCGCCGATGGTCAAGGAAGTTGTCGACGCCAACCCGCAGTCTGTTGAAGACTACAAGAACGGTAAGGACCGGGCAATCGGCTTCTTGGTCGGCCAGATCATGAAGAAGACCCGGGGCAAGGCCAACCCTAAGGTGATCAACAAGCTTCTCATGGCCGATCTGGCCAGCCGTTAAGGCGGGAAGCGCAGATTTTTTAGAAAAAGGTGAAACAGATGACTAAGCGCGCGCGCTTGATTTACAATCCGGTCTCAGGGCATGAACAAATGCCAAAGAACGTTTCGGATATTTTGGATATTTTGGAACAAGCGGGTTATGAAGCCAGTGCTTTCAGAACCACGCCTGCTCCGTTCAGTGCCCAAAACGAGGCTACCCGGGCAGCCAAGGACGGTTTCTCTTTGGTAGTGGCAGCCGGCGGGGACGGCACGATCAATGAAGTCGTCAGCGGCATTGCCTTTCTGCCGGAGGAAGAGCGCCCGCGCATGGCCATCATTCCGGCGGGGACGACCAACGACTACGCCAGAGCCTTGAAGATCCCGCGCGATGACGTGGTGGAAGCAGCCAGGGTAATTCTCAAGGACAAGGTCCAGAAGATGGACGTCGGCCGGGCCGATTTCGGCGACGGCAGCCAGAAGTACTTCGTCAACATTGCCGCGGCCGGTTCTTTAGCTGAATTGACCTACGGGGTTTCCTCAGACGTCAAGTCGGCCCTGGGCTACGCGGCCTACCTGATCAAAGGGGCGGAAATGCTGCCGAACCTCAGCGAATGTGAAATGCGGCTGACTTTTGACAAGGGCGTTTACGAAGGAAAGCTCTCCCTGCTTTTGCTGGGGATGACCAACTCCATTGGCGGTTTTGAAAAGATCATGCCGAACGCCGAGCTTTCTGACGGCCTCTTCCAGCTGATCGTGGTCAAGCCGAGCGACCCGGGCAATCTGCTCCGGCTGATGGCTTTGGCCCTGAACGGCAAGCACGTGGATGACCCGAACATCATCTACACCAAGACCACCAGCCTGAAGGCCGAACTGATCGGCCACAACCGCGACGACAAGCTCTCCGTCAACTTAGACGGGGAAGAAGGCGGGATCTTCCCGGTAACTTTTGAAAACTTGCGGGAACGAATCGAATTCTACGTCGGTTAGACCTGTTATAATAGAGTTTGACTTTTGTCAGACTCTATTTTTGTGTTTAGGGGTAAAGCATGATAACCAACAAAAAGAAAGAATTAGCGAGAAGGCGGGCCGAACGCAGCTTGCCGCCTCTGACGCCAGAAGAGCAGAGCGAGTGGGACCAGCTGCGCCAGTACCGGGAGAAGGCCATTAAGGAGTCCGGGGCTAAATTGGCTGAACACCTAATGGCTTTTAACGACGGGGTAATCGCCATCATCATCACCATTGTGGTCTTGGAGATCGCGGCGCCTTTGTCCAAAAGTGCCTACCAGGACTTCTTCAGCCAGATTTTGATCTATTTGATTTCATTTTTCGTAGTAGCCAATTTCTGGTATGAAATCCACCATGCCTTCAGCTTCCATATTATGCAGGCCGGCAAGATGACCATGGTCTGCGACTTTGCCTTTTTAGCCAGTCTGTCCTTGATTCCGGTCATGACCAAGTGGATCATGGGTGATTTGTCGGTCTTGAGCGTGGTCAGTTATGGGGTCGTGTACTTTTTGGTCCAGATTTTCGAGCTGGCGACGGAAATGGTGGGGATGCGGAGCTCACTGCCGCACATCAAGACCTACCGGAAGATCTGGGGCCGGCTTTCCTGGCTGCGCTTTTTATGGCTGCTGCTGCTTAATTTGGCCTTTATTCTGATCTCTTTCGTCAATCCAAGGTTGGGGATGATTTTGTATCTGGCCTTCCCAATCATCAACTTTGTCACACCAGATAATCGTGGTCAGCGGGCCCGCAAAGGAGATAAAAAATCATGAAGAAAAATGAAATCGTCGAAGTAGAAATTACCGACTTGTCATATGAAGCCATGGGGGTTGGCCACGTTAACGGCGAAACTGTTTTCGTCAACAACGCCCTGCCAGGTGAAGTGGTCAAGGCGCAGATTCTGAAGGACAAGAAGAGCTATGCTTTTGCCAGGATTTCCGAGATCGTCAAGGAAAGCCCGGACCGGGTCAAGGTGCCTCTGCGGCAGTACGTGCAGACCGGCCTGGCCAGCCTGGCCCACCTCAAGTACGACAAGCAATTGGAATTCAAGCAAAAGCAGGTCAAGGAGCTGCTCAGCAAGGCCCACCTGGACGATATCAAGGTGGCAGACACCCTGCCAAGTCCTTTGGAAACTGGCTACAGAAACAAGGCCCAGGTTCCGGTCAGAATGGTCAAGGGGCAGCTGGAAATCGGCTTTTTCCGCCGGCACTCACATGACCTGGTGCCGCTGGAGGACTTTTTCACCAATGATCCGGAAATTGACCGGGTATTGGTCGCGGTCAGAGACATCTTGCGGGAAAAGCGGATTCCGGCCTATGACGAAGAAAAGCATGCTGGGCAGGTAAGATACCTGGAAGTCCGCCGGGGAACGGCTACGGGCGACATGATGGTCGTTTTGGTCTGCCTGGACCGGGACTTCCCAGGCCTGCACGCGGTCGTTGACGAAATCAAGGAAATCGAGGGCGTCAAGTCCATCTTCCTCAACCACAACCCGAAGAGAACCAACGTCATTTTGGGTGAACACGACTACCATTTGTGGGGGAAGAAGTACATTGACGACAAGATTGGCGATTTGACCTTTGAAATTTCGCCGCAGTCCTTCTTCCAGATCAACTCCCTGCAGACGCCGCGCCTTTACAAGCTGGCCATTGACCAGGCCGGCCTGACTAAAGACGACTTGATCGTCGACGTTTATTCAGGGATCGGGACGATCGGCCTGTCAGCGGCCAAGTACGTCAAGGAAGTCCGCGGGGTGGAAGTGGTCAAGGCCGCGGTCAAGGACGCCAAGAACAACGCCCGCCTCAATCAGATCCACAATGCCAAGTACTATGCCGGCAAGGCAGAAGACTTGATGCCGAAGTGGGCCGAACAAGGCCTGAAGACGGATGTGATTTTTGTCGACCCGCCGAGAAAGGGCCTGACCAAGGAATTTATCGATGCCGCGGTCAAGACGGGACCAAAGAAGGTCGTCTACATCTCTTGCAACCCGGCAACGCTAGTGCGGGACATGCAGCTCTTGATGGAGGCTGGGTACACGACTGACCTGTTTTCCCCGGTCGACATGTTCCCGCAGACGCCACATGTGGAATGCGTGACGGTGCTGACGAAGGAATAAAGCTGAAAGAACAAAGAGGACTTGCTATGAAATGCATTGATTTCCATGCACATGCGGTAACGCCAGCTTTTAGACAGGCAATGACGGACCTTGGCATTGATCCTATAAAAGAGGACGGCTTCCCGCTGCCGGCCTGGAGCGTGGAGGACCATTTGGCCTTCATGTCGGACGCCGGAATTGACTACAGTATCCTGTCGGCGCCTGTTCCGCATATCTACAACGGCGACAAAGAAAAAGCCCGCGAGGCCGCCAAAGCCATCAATGATGAGCTCGCGGCAATTACCAGCAAGCATTCTGACAGACTCGGATTTGTCGGCGTGGTTCCTCTGCCGGATGTGGAAGCAGCCATTGCAGAGACGGCCCGCGACATGGATGAGCTGGGAGCTGCCGGCATGAAGGTGGCCACCAATATGGGCGGGGTCTACCTCGGCGATCCATTATTTGATCCGCTGATGGAGGAATGGAACAAGCGCGGCACGCTGGTCATCATTCATCCCTGCCGGGCAAGACAGAGACCGGAAAATGTGATTACTGGCAAGGTGTCGGCTATTTATGAGTATCCAGCAGATACGACCCGGGCCGTGTTGAACATGATCGCCAACAGAATCATGACGCGCTTCCCGAATATCCGTTGGGTCGTGCCGCACTGCGGTGCTTTTCTGCCTTATATGCTGTCGCGCTTTTCAGGCGTTTCCGGCATCCTTTCTTCGATGGGGATGATGGAGACCGTGGACGCAAAGGCCGAGTTCGCCAATTTGTATTTTGACATCGCCGGCGACCCGGAACCGGTCCAGCTGGCCCAGCTGCGCATGGTGGCGGATGAAAGCCACATCGTATACGGCAGCGATTTTCCGCATTCTCCCGCCCAAATTGTCCTTAAAAAGAAAAGACAGCTGGATGAAAATCCGGAGATGAAGCGGATCTACCAGGACAATGCAGTGGCGCTGCTGCAATTTGGAGAAAAATCTATATGAGCGGGAGTAGCAAAGTAAAAGAAAAAGCCGTGGGACAGATTGAGCTTTTCTATGATCTGATCTATGTTTACGCGATTTCCCGGCTGACCATCCTGGTAGAAGAGCCTAAAAACGGCGTTATTCCTTTTTCCGACTTTTTGACCTACCTGGTCGTAGCTTTGGTCATCCTGCAGGCCTGGCTTTACATGACAAATTACGTCAACCGCTACGGGCAGTGGAAGTGGCATGAATACCTGCTGATTGCCGGGAATATGATCGGTGCCGTTTACATGACCAATACGATTTCCAAGAACTGGAACGAGATGACTTTGACTTTCAACCTGTCAATGCTGGTCATGCTCGTGTGCGTCTGGCTGCTGTATTTCATCCAGCTGTGCCTCAAGCAGCAGGACGCTGGAGCTGCCAAAAATTCGCTGGTCATTCTGACGGTGGACTGCCTTTTGTATTTCGCGGCTTTTCTTGCCTCCATCTTTCATGCTGATTCAGCAGTGATCTGGATGGACGCGGTGGCGGTGCTGGTCGGGGCATTTTTGCCCTTCTTTGTTCGCGGCCACTTTGACATAAGCATCATCAGCTTCCCGCACCTGGCTGAGAGGTTTGAACTGCTGACGATCGTAACGTTCGGCGAGGGCGTGGTGGGGATGACTGAATACTTTGACGTTCAGCACTTCTCCATGCGGCCGATTCTGACCTTCACCGTCATTCTCCTGCTTTTCGGCTGCTACATGCTGCAGTTGCATTCCTTGTGTAGCCATAAGCGGGTAGAGAGAGCCTTGAGGCTGATGTTTACGCACTACTTTATTTTGATCGCGCTGAACTTGGTTACGGTTGGCTTTCATTTCCTGGAAAATCCGGAAGCAGACAGAATGTTTACGGCCTGCCTGATGATTGTCTCGCTTGCCGTATTTTTCACCAGCATTCTTATCGACAGTGCCTATTACAGCGCAAAGTACCGCTTTACTGGAAAAGACGCGGGAATCGCATTTGCCAGCCTGGCAGCAGGAGCAGCGGTGATGCTGGTTGGCCGAAACAATACTTATTTCTTCTTAATTGGCGAATTGCTCGCCGTCCTGGGAACTTTTTGCATGCTGCTGTGGAAATGGAAACATCCGCGGCAGGCAGCAGCAAGGAGCTAAAGATAAAAGTCTTTCTACATAAAAGTAGAAGGACTTTTTTAGTCCAATCATTTGCTTTTTCGTCCAAAATCGGGCAAAATTGGACGAAAAAAAGAGTTAGTTGAACGAAAGAAGCAGTATTCATGATGAAGACGACTTGGCAAAAAGACGGATTCACGATCCGCTTGGCAAAAGCCAATGACGTGGACGATTATTATTTACAGAACTACTGCCCCTTGGACAAGGAAGTGGCCAGACTGACCGGCTGCAAGGAAGAATTTACCAAGGAAGAAGTGACGTCTTTTTTCCTAAAGGCTATCAAAGAAACAGACAGGTACTTCTTCTTGATCTTAGATCCGGCCGGCAAAATCATTGGTGAGAGCGTGATTAATGAAATCGACTGGGACCTGCGCCGGGCTAACTTCCGCATCTGCATCTTCCATCCGGCAGCAAGAGGGAAGGGGATTGGCAGCTGGGCGGTTGAAGTGAACCGTGATTTCGCCTTTGACCAGCTGCAGCTTCACCGGCTGGAACTGGATGTCTTCTCTTTTAATCCCCGGGCAGAAAAAGCCTACCTGCGGGCGGGCTTTAAGCGGGAAGGCGTTTTGCGGGATGCGGTTTTAGACCAGGGCCGATACGCTGACGACATCTTGATGGCTATTTTGGAAGATGACTGGCGGCGGCTTAAAAATGGCGAGTAACGATATTTTTATAAAGAAAATGTTCTGTTCAAAACATGATTCCGTTTAAGCAGCGGAGTCATGTTTTTTGGATAAAAAAGCATAGAAACAGGTAAAATTAAAAAGAAGAAAAAATACAGACAGGAGAGATTGCCATGTTTGAGCAAGCAAAGGACAAGTCGGCTGAGTTGAACCTGTCTGCTGGCGTGGTATCGCCTTTTTAAATAAAGATGGAGCATGATAAATGGAGATCAAAGCCTTGCAATATTATCTGGCAGTCGTCAGAGAAGGAAACATTTCAAGAGCAGCGGAAGTGCTGCACGTGACCCAGCCGGCCTTGAGCCGGCAGATTGCCCAGCTGGAAGAGGAGCTTGGCACCCAGCTGTTTGTCCGGGGGCGGCGGCTGAAGCTGACG
>NZ_BOCG01000437.1 GCF_016587775.1 Lactobacillus nasalidis
ATCAACATCGGCGGCACCTACAACATCTACAACGCTTTGGCTGCCTTTGCCTGCGCCAGAGAGTTCGGCGTCTCTGCCGATGAGATCGCGGCTGCTTTTGCCAAAAACAAGCGGATTTTCGGCCGCCAGGAACTCATCAGCTACCAGGGCAAGCAGATCAACATCATCTTGGTCAAGAATCCGGTCGGCTTAAACGAAGTGCTCAGCCTTCTTGACACTGAAAAGGACCACTACACCCTGGCCGCCCTGCTCAATGCCCACCACGCTGACGGCATTGACACCAGCTGGATCTGGGACGGCAATTTTGAAAGCCTGACCCGCAGCAAGATCGACCAGGTCATCGTCGGAGGCGAGCGGCACAAGGACATGGCCTTCAGGCTGGAAGTTGCCGGCTTTGACCCGGGCAAGATGGTGATCCAGAGCGACTTTGACCAGCTGCTGGACGCCTTTGAGCAGGCACCGGATGAAAAAATCTACGTTCTGTCGACCTACACGGCCATGCTGCACCTGCGGCAGGTCTTTGCCGAAAAGGGCGTCTTGAAGAGAAGAATCAACTAAAACAAAAATTCCGCGGCACTGCCGCGGAAT
>NZ_BOCG01000438.1 GCF_016587775.1 Lactobacillus nasalidis
CGGGAGTGCCGCCAAGTCTGGGCCATGAGCCGGGGCCGGCTGCTTTACCAGGGGCCAGTGGCCGGCTTGTTTGCCGACCAGGACCTGATGGAGCAGCTGGGACTGCTGCCGGCCAGGGCCTGGCAGTTGAGCCAGCTGCTGGGCTTAAAAACTGAAATTCTTTCGCCTGACGAATTATAAATATTATGTATGCGTTTCATAAACGTCTCATTTGCCAATATCCCCGCCAGCCCCACTGCTATAACTTTTAGTTGATTTTTGCCAGTTTTTCAGTTAAAAATCCTCTTAAAAGCAGGTAAAAGCAAGCTTAGTTTTATACGAAAGCGCTTGCAAAATTCTCCCCGCTGTTTTTACAATGAAGTGTAAAAAATGCAAAAGCAATCAAGCAAGGAGGATGATTTTGATGCTTTTTCATCACAGTGGGAGCAAAAAACGCAAGCATGAATTTCCGACCGCCTACTCGGTCATCATCATCGTGCTGGTGCTCGTTCAGATTCTGACTTTCTTCATTCCAGCCGGCAATTACGCGACCGTTTCTTACGATCAGTCGCGCAAGGACTTCGACATCACCCTGCCGACCGGCAAAGTAAGGCATGAGCCGGCCACCCAAGCCACGCTCAACCGCTACAAGGTTAAAATTGACGCCAAGAAGCTGATCGACGGCACGATCTACAAACCGGTAGCCATTCCAGATTCCTACCAGCGCATCAAGGTCAAAAAGCCGAACTTCTGGGAAGCGGTCAAGCAGTTTCTGACCGCCCAGGTCAACGGGATCGCTGATTCCATCGACATCATCACCTTTATTCTGATCCTTGGGGGGATCATCGGGGTCGTCTACGCCAATGGCGCCATCAATTCGGGGATGCAGGCCCTGTCTGACCACATCAAGGGCAAGCAGATCCTTTTGATCGTCATCGTCATGGGCTTGATCGCCCTGGGCGGGACCACTTTTGGCCTGGCTGAAGAAACGATGGCCTTCTACCCGATGCTCATCCCCGTCTTTTTGGAGGCTGGATACGACACGATGACCGTCGTGGCCACGATTTTCCTGGGAACCACCCTGGGGACGCTGGGGTCGACGATCAATCCGTTCTCAACCGTCATTGCCTCCAATACCGCCGGGGTCAACTTTGCCCGGGCACTGCCATTGAGAATCGTCATGCTGCTGGTCAGCCTGGCAGCCGGGATGATCTACACCATCATTTACGCTGAAAGAGTCCGCAAGGACCCGTCCAAGTCCCTGGTCTACGATCAATATGAGGAAAACCGGCAGAAGTACCTCAAGCTGGACAGCCAGGCAGACAAGGGCAGCTTCACCTGGCGGCAGAAACTGACTCTCCTGACTTTCGTGGCCGGCTTTCTGGTCATGATCTGGGGCGTGCAGAGCCAGGGCTGGTACTTTACGGAAATCGCGGTCGTCTTCCTGGCCGTTTCCTACCTGCTTTTCCTGGTTTCCGGCTTAAGCGAGCACCGGTTCATGGAAAGCTTTGTCAGCGGCGCTGCTGACCTGCTGGGAGTGGCCTTCACCGTCGGCCTGGCACGAGCAGTCTCCATTGTCATGGACGAAAGCCATACCAGCGATACGATCATGTACTTCTTCAGCAAACAGATCACTGGCATGAACAAGCTGGCTTTCGTCTGGGTCCTCTTCTTGATCTACATCGTGCTCGGCTTCTTCATCCAGTCGTCATCCGGCCTGGCCGTCCTTTCCATGCCGATCATGGCCCCTTTGGCCAACGTTGTCGGCGTGGACCGGGCCAGTGTGATCGATGCTTACAACTGGGGGCAGGGCTATATCGGCTTGATTGCTCCGGTCGGCTTGATTCTGATGTCGCTGGCCATGGTCAACATCAGCTTTGACCGCTGGTTCAAGTTCATCTGGAAGCAGCTGGTCATTCAGCTGCTGATCTGCCTGCTCTTTCTGGGAATCGGCCTGCTGGTCTATTGACCGGTCAGGTAAAAAAGTTTTGCATAAGCAAGCCAAGCGGCTTGCTTATTTTTATTGTCAGCCTTTTTCTGCGTCTTCGTTTCACAATGTTGTGTTTTTTAAAGCTTACTTTTAGAAAGCCTTAAAAAGCCAAGCATTACGCGCCTTCTCGTTAAAAAAGCAAAAATCAAAGCCTTGGTGCACAAATTGTTTTCCAAGGAATCCTAAGGGCCAAAGCATGATTTGGCGGCATTTGCCTGGCCAAGCCTGCAACCGGTTTAAATCGGCTTTTTGTTTCACGCGAAGTATGACAAAAAACGCTTTTGGTGGTAGAATCAGCCAAAAAGCGTTGCAAAAGTGAGGTAATTTATGGAAATTCTGGACGTTGTCGATGAAAAGGGCCGCCCGACCGGCCAGACGGTTGAGCGTACCAAAGCCCACCGGGATGGAATCTGGCACCGCTGCGCCTCTGTTTGGATAATCCGCCGGCAAGGCGGCAATTGGCAGGTACTTTTGCAAAAGAGGTCAGCCATCAAGGACTCCTATCCCGGCTGCTTTGACACTTCTTCTGCCGGCCATATCGATGCCGGAGACGAACCGCTGGAAACGATTATCCGCGAGTTGCATGAAGAACTGGGCATCAAAAGCAGCCCTGACGACTTTACCTTCATCGGCACTTTTCACAACTGCTACGATGAGGTTTTCCACCAAGCAGAATTCAAGAACCGCGAAGTGTCCTTCGTTCACGTCTACACCAAGCCAGTCGAGCTCTCCCAGCTGCGCCTGCAAAAAGAGGAAGTCGACAGCGTGGCCTGGTTTGACTTAGACGAGGTCTGGCAGAAGGCTGAGGCCGGCGATCCGGCTTTTTGCACTCCTGTTGGCGGACTCAAGCTCCTGCGGTCCTATTTGCGGGAAAAAGGGCAAAATTAAATAGCCAGCTGCAAGTCAGCTGGCTATTTTTTTACTCCATCCGCCAGATGCTGATGCCGACCTTGTGGCCGCTGGCCTTGTCCAGGGCCTGGGCCCAGGAAAGCAGGGTCTGCTGGTCAGCATACCAGACAGTGTGGCTGCCGTATTTGAAATAAAGGGCTCCGCTGTTTTTGTCGCGGGTGACCTTGGCCTTGTACTTCTTGCGCAGCTGGGCCACTTCATCGCTGGTGACCGAAACTACTTCATCGCCGTTAAAGTCAAAGCCGCCGTTTGACAAAGCATAGGAAACGTTGCCCAGGCTTGAGAAGTCCTTGACTGTCTTCTTCAAGAACTTGTAGTTTGCCTTTGGGCCCGGGTTGGTGCCGTAGCCGTAAAGGTTGTAGCACATGACCACGTATTCCGGCCCCTTGGGGAACTTGATCTTGCTGACCGGGGTCGAGGGTTCCAGGACGATCCGCAGGTCCAGCTTGTTCTTTTTGCAAAGGGCGTAGAGGGCTTTCTCGAAGACTAAAAACTTCTTCCACAGGCTGGTATTGTCCCGGATCTGCTCGTAGTCGATTTCCACGCCCGTGAAATTGTATTTCTTGGCCAGGGCCACGACTTCCTTGGCGTGCTTTTGCGCCTTGCTCTTGGTAGACAGCAGGCTCTCCAGCAGGTCTGTGCTCTTGTCGACCGTCCGGGTGTCGTTGACCACGGTCATGTAGCGCTTGATCTTGCTGGTTTTGCTGGTCGATTTCAGGCTCTTGGCCAGCGTCTTGCTGCCGTCAGCCAAAAAGAGCTGGTAATTCTTGTTTTCATCGTAAAGCGCCGCAAAAGCTCCGATGCCATCGATATTCTGGCTCTCACTTTTAATGGTCTTCCAGGGCTGGTCAATGTCCCAGTAAACCGTCCAGACAAACAGCTGCCTGCCTTGACTCAGCTTGCCCATTGTCCCGCTGACTTTCGCCGGCTTGCTTGTCTGGCTGCTCTTAATTTGAGTCGTCTTGGTCTGCTTTTTCTGACTGCATCCCCCGAGCAGGAAAAAAAGCGACGCTAAGGCCAAAAACTTGCTTAATTTTTTCATTGCAAACTCCATTCTCTGTTGCGCAAATTTCACTTGAAAAGGCCCCAGTCCGTCCGGGCTGGAGTAAAATAAGGGTATACAAGGAGGACTGAAACTTTTTATGGAAGAACCAAAAATTTCCCGCGGCCAAAGCAAACTCTTGGCCGACACCAAATACGTCAAGCTCTATGACCTCGCCTACCAAAACGGCGTCCACTACTATGACGCTTCCAGGCGGGATGCCGACCGCCTCTTTGCCTTCAAGCAAGAAAAGGAACTGGGCACTGCCCTGCCTGACGCCGCCTGCGCGATCGTCATCATCAAGGAGCGGGGAGAGGAAGAAAAGCTCCTGCTCTTTTACGAGTACCGCTATCCGGCTGGCAGCTACCTGTTGGGCGTTCCGGCCGGCCTGATCGATCCGGCTGACCTGGCCAGCCCAGACCCGATCAAAACCGCGATGATCCGGGAAATCAAAGAAGAAACCGGGCTCAGCATCGGCGAAGGCGACACGGTCGAAGTCATCAATCCCCTGGTCTTCACGGCTTCGGGCTTCAGTGACGAGAGCAATGCCATCGTCAAAGCCGTCGTCCACGTCGATGACCTGTCCGCCCTCAACCACCAAGGCGCCGAGGGCACGGAAGTCTTTGGCAACTTCAAACTGGTCAGCCGGGATGAGGCCCGGCGCCTGCTGCAGGCCGGCCGCGATGACTATGGCCACTACCTGCCCCTGGTTACCTGGGGAGCTTTGTGCTATTTTGTCAGTGACCTCTGGAAATAATTGTAACAGTCGTATGTTACATAGATATTACATCTGAAAAAGCCATGACGCTAACGTGTCATGGCTTTTTTGACTATTAATTCCAATAAATCAGGCTCTATGCGGTCAACCCCAAAAATGCCGTAGCAATGATCCCCAACACGATGAAAGCAATAATGCTCCAATAAGTCAGCTTGGGCTTTTCCGGTTTGCACAAAACGTACCGTGTCATGCTTTTCCGCCCCCTTTAGTTACTAGAATAAGCTAAAGAAGTAAAATCGAATAAAAGGCTATCATTAAGTTATTGTAAAGTTTAGGGCTTTAGGCACTTTTTTGCAAGACATCAAGCTTGGCGGGCCAAGGCGACCTTCTGCCCAGCCACCGCGTCCAGGAAGGCCTGGTCATGGTCAACCAGCAGCATGGCCGGAGATTTTTCCTTAAGCAGGCTGATTAACTGGTCCTGGTTGAACAGGTCCAAATAATTGGCCGGCTCATCCCAAAGATAGAGATTGGCCTCTTCCACCAGCGACTTGGCTACGGCTACCCGCTTCTTCTGCCCCTGGCTCATCTCCTCGATTTTTTGCGAAAAAGCCTCCCGCTCCAGGCCCAGTTTTTTCAGCTGGTTCAAAAAGGCGGCATAATCCAGCCCGTGTTCTGCGCAAAAAGCATCCAGCCGCCCCCGGTAGCCGGACAGATCCTGCGGCAGGTAGCTGATCTTCAGGCCCGGCTGCAGCTGCCAGTCCCCGCG
>NZ_BOCG01000439.1 GCF_016587775.1 Lactobacillus nasalidis
ACTGCTTCCGGCGGCCTTTTTTGTTGGAGCATCAGGCAAAAAGCTGCCGGTATTCCCCGTAGCCAGCCTCTTCCAGCTGGTCATACGGGATGAATTTGAGGGCAGCAGAGTTGATGCAGTAGCGCAGGCCGCCCTTGTCCAAGGGGCCGTCGGTAAAGACGTGGCCTAGGTGCGAATCGGCCTGGCGGCTGCGGACTTCGATCCGTTCCATGCCAAAGGACTGGTCCCGGCGCTGGGTCAGCTTGGCAATTGGCTGGGTAAAGGCCGGCCAGCCGCAGCCGGAATCGTACTTGTCCAAAGAAGAAAACAGGGGCTCGCCGCTGACCACGTCAACGTAAATGCCCTTTTCAAAGAAATCATCGTATTCGCCAGTAAAGGCCGGTTCAGTCGCCGCGTTTTGAGTCACCGCGTACTGCATCGGCGTCAAGCGGGCTTTCAGATCTGTTTTGTCAGTCATGTTGGTCACCTCATCTGTTTAGATAAAGCTATTGTAGCTTGAGCTGGCCCACCAGGCCTTGATCTGGATCAAGAAATCAGCTGGGGGCTTAAGCGAAATCAAAACTTTGGCGGTGAATCAAAGCATTTAGCACCTTGTCTTGTTGGTCAGTCAAAATCCGTAGCATTTCTTCAATAAAAAACGTCAGCTCTGCCCGATTCTCTGCTTTGCCGGCATCTTTGAAGATCCGATAGTAGCTGGACGCTTGCGCATGAATCGCAGTGGCAACCGAAAATCCTGTAAAGCGGTCATACTTGCCAGAAAGATAGGTCGACAAAAGATAACGCCCCATCCGGCCATTGCCGTCCAAGAATGGGTGAGTGTTTTCAAAAAAGAAATGAGTTACCAAAGCTTTGTAAACCGCCGACAGATCATCCTTGTTCATAAAGGCGATCAAGCTGCTTAAAGCTTCAGAAATAGCCAGTTCAGATACTGGCGGAACATGCACGGTTTTAGTCGTTGAGCCTATTCTGAGAGTTCCGTCTGCTAACGTATCCCGGAAAAGCTGACCGTTTGGCTGCTTGTCTGCAGGAATTTCCCCCTTCAGCAGCTTGTCATAGATATTGCGGAAGTCCTGCAAACAATTGATTTTGCGATACTTTCCCTGGTACATACAAATCATTGACCCAAGCCGCTTTTCCTGCTCTTCTGGATGATCGCCGATGCTTTTGATGATTGCGCTAAGTTCGGTCGCATCGGTTTTGATACCTTCTATACTGTTGGTACTTATGATTTCGTCAAGAAGAAGGTTATCCAAAAAGCGACTGACAGCTGCCTTGGGCAAATTTTGACTTACTTGGACAAGTTCACAGGAGTTGCACTTAAACTTGCTGAACAGCTTAACCATCTCAGCCGTGTAGATGAAGAAGAGCGGGTGCTGCTTGGTCTGCCGACCGTCCTTTTTGTAATCGAGCAAGGGATGCAGCTGAGTCACAACCGCTGAGACATTGCTTAAACGCCGCTGGTATTCCGCATCAATAGAGAAATCGGCGTCATACTCATGCTGGTATTTAACGATTTCCAAAGGTTGATACTGCTTCATTTGCCTGTCCCCTTCTTTCCCTTAAAGCAGCAGGTTTTAGCTTCTGCTACTTACGCTTCCGATCCCTCCTGCCATCTGCCCCGATTCTATTCCTGCCAACGCAGATTTTCTTGGAACATATATTCGTTAGAGATTCCCCATCACTACGGCATTCTTACACAGCAAACTTTTCGTAAACCGGCCACCGCCGGCACCTTTCAAGAACAAGATCTTGCCGCGAAATTTTTTGCCAATTTCGGGGCAAAAGAAAACCCCCGCAGAAATTGAGAGCATATTCCGCAGGGGCCTTAATATCTTTTTGCAACACCATGCTCAACGCACGGCGTGCACGGCGCTATCTACCTTATTACTTATAATATCATATTTTCCTTGTTTAGTCTTACGGCACACTCTATTTGTTACTACTTGAACCATTTGTAAATCCCAGCAAAAAAGCACCGGACAAGCGTCCAGTGCTTAAAAAATTGCTTAGTCAAAGAAGCCGTCTGCCTTCAAAGCTTCCAGGTAGCGGTGAACTGCGTCTGGCCAAGCCGGAAGCGGCTTTTATCGAGTACTTGACCTACCTGCCTTCTTTTAAGAGATCGATTACCTCAATCACGGTTGCTGACGGCTTCTTGCTGTACACGATGCCGAAAGGCACGGTACAATTCCAAGCCACCTTCTTCGCCTTCAAGAAGGGATGCGCGGTTTGCCAGTCTTCCGCGGAACACAACAGCCAGTCGTTGGAAACGCATTGATTCAGTACGTTCATGTCAAAACCGGGAATCTCCTGCAGGTCAATTTTCGAATTCTGCTTTAAAAAGTCCCTGGCCTGGTCAAAGCAACGGAATTTCCCCTTGGCTGGCAGAGCTATCTTCTGCTTATCCAAATCCCTTAAAGTAAGCTCATCCTTTTTAGCCAGCGGGTTATTGACAGGAACGGACAGTCTTAACGGGGTGATGTCCAGCTGCAAAGCCTGGATATCGTACTCGTTTAAGAGATTTTCATCGTAAACTGAAGAAACCAAGTCAAAGTCTTTGCCGATTCCTGCCAAAAATTCATTAAAGTTGCCCAAGGAGCAGGAACAAGGGATGAACTGAAACCGAAGCTGAGGAAGTCTTTTCCCGACTTCAACCCACAAATTGGTAGTCGCTGTTCCTGTCGCAAGCGGGCCAGCGCCGATCTTGATCGACATCTTCTTTCCCGTCGCGTTTCTGGCGCGGTCGATCGACTGGTCGTAAGCCGACAGCAGCCTGACGGCATCCTTATAGAACGATCTGCCGGCTTCCGTCAACGTAACGCCATTATGATTGCGGTCAAACAGCTTTACTTTTATAGAATCTTCCAAATGGTTAACCTGTTTGATGACTGCCGGGGCTGAAAGATACAATTCATTGGCTGCCTTATTGAAGCTTTGGTTGTCAGCCACCGCGATAAAGGTTTTCAGTTGATCGTTCATTTTTCTCGCTACCTACTTACAACTTCTGGTTATTAGCTACTAACATTTTAATACTTCTGCCTATTAAGGAAAAAACTTAAGATTTATGTGTAGAGAAAAAATTGAACACAGAGTACAGGAGAGAAAACAATGACAAAAAGCAAATTTAATCCCGGCACTTACACTGGCAAGGGCAAAGGCATTGGCGATTTAAGCGTGTCATTAACCGTCAACGAAAGCGAGATAACCAAGGCAAGCCTTGACTTGAAAAACGAAAGCAGAAACGTGGGCCAAAGCGCTGATGAAGAACTCGCAAAGCAGATCATCGACAAGCAGTCCGCTGACATCGACGGAGTGACCGGCGCCAGCCTGACGACCAAAGGCGTTAAGGCAGCAGTGAAAGACGCCTTGAGACAAGCCGAAGGCAAGGCAAAGCCAACCAGCCTCTCCTTGACTGAAGGCAGCTATATCGGCCATGGGTCCGGGCACGGCGGGCAATTAGCCGTTAAAATTGACGTTTTTGACCACCGGATTGGCGATCTCAAAATCATCTCCAGCCATGAAACGCCAAACGTCGGCGATGAAGCCGTAAAGCTGATTCCCAAGGAAATCGTCAGCCAGCAGACCCTGAACGTTGACGCGGTTTCCGGCGCTACCCTTACTTCAAAGGCCATTATTTCCGCTAGCGAAGACGCAGTGGAAAAAGCCGGCGGTGACTTAGCCGCCTGGACCAGCAAGGCTTACCACCGCCCACTGGCCATCAACCATGAAGATTTAACCGCCGACGTCGTTATCGCTGGAGCCGGCTTAAGCGGCTTAATGACTGGCGCCTTCGCTGCCGTTAAGGGTCTGGACGTCGTTATCGTGGCCAAAGGCGAGCAAGTCGGCGGCTCTTCAAGATACGCCGGAGCCATTTACGCCTTGGCAAACTCCAAGCTCGCCAAAAAGCAAGGCATTGACAACAGCATCGACAGCATCATGACTTATGTTGACAACGTTAACGCCGATGCCCAAAAGGCGCACGACAGAGAGTTCATGAAGAAGCTGATGACTGAATCCGGCAAGACTTTTGACCAACTGGTTGGCATGACCAATACCAAGGGAGTCTTCATCGATCAAGGGCCGATCGTTTACGGAAATTTCGCCAACGGGGCCAGAGTCGATGAACTTCTCAGCAACATCATCAAAAAGCACGGCGGCAAGATCATCCTCAACAGCCGGGTGACCCAAATTTTGACAGACGGCGACAAGGCAACCGGCATCAAGGTCGAAAGCAAAGACGGTTCTGGCTTTACTGTTACTGCCGGCTCCGTCGTTATGGCCACTGGCGGCGCGTCATATGCTCCGGACCTGCTTAAAAAGAACACGCCGGCAGTAGCCAGCGTGCATGTCTTCAACCAGGCCAGCCGGGAAAACACTGCTGACGGCTACCACTTGCTTCAAGAAATCGGCGCCGCCTTCTCCGATAACGATGTTTACAAAAACGGCAACCTTGACTTCAACCCGCAATTGTACATTACCTGGAACAACGTTCCCGACTATTCAACCGGCATGATCATTGACAGTCAAGCCAAGCGCTTTACCAATGAAGCACCGTATGACGGCTTGAAAGTCACCTCAAGAATGTACCGCCATGGCAGCGACAGATACTATTTGATTTACGATGACGAAAACTTGCCGGAAATTCTGCGCCAGGGAATCCATAAGCTGGATGAAAATGCCAAGCTTTACGTAACAGCTGCTTCTGTTACTGAATTGGCCGAAAAGCTGAGCCTGGACGAAGAGCAGCTTAAGCGGACCTTTGCCAGCTACAAGCAGGCAGCCGCAGACGGCAATGATGAATTCGGCAAGCCGCAAGCCAAGATCAGACCCTTGAATGAAAAGCAGCTCTACGCCTTCTACGTAATGCCTGGTTCCTGGGGCACGATCGGCGGGGTGAAGATCAACCATGATACCTTTGCGGTAAAGAAGGCAGATGGTTCTGACTTCCGCGACCTCTATGCGGTGGGTGAAATGTCGACCAGTGACTTGTTCACTGAATACTACATGGGCGGCTTCTCCTATGCCTGCTACTCCACTGAAGGCCGGCTTTTAGCAGAAGAATTGTACGAAAAACTTTAAGCAGCTGGAATTAGTGCTGAATGATTGCTTTGCAAGAGCAGTCATTCGGCACTTTTTCTTTCCAGCAAAAAAGCACCGGACAAGCGTCCAGTGCTTAAAAAATTGCTTAGTCAAAGAAGCCGTCTGCTAAAATAATTTCCTTCATTTTTCCGTTCTTCACTTCTGCCGTACATCTCTTGGTAGTAGTTCTGGTAGTCGCCGGAGATGATGTTTTCCCACCATTCCTTGTTGTCCAGGTACCATTGGATGGTCTTCTTGATGCCGTCCTTGAACACGGTTTCCGGCAGCCAGCCAAGTTCTTCGTGGATCTTGGTCGGGTCGATCGCGTAGCGCTGGTCGTGGCCCTTGCGGTCAGTAACGTGTTCTATTAGGGAGTAAGGCTTGCCCAGGTAGTCGCAGATCAGCTTGACGATGCCGATGTTGTGCATTTCGTTGTGGCCGCCGATATTGTAGACTTCGCCAACCGTGCCCTTTTCCAAGATGAGGTCAATAGCCTTGCAGTGGTCTTCAACGTAGAGCCAGTCGCGGACGTTTTGCCCTTCGCCGTAAACTGGGAGCGGCTTGTCGTCCAAGGCTCTTTGGATCATCAATGGGATCAGCTTTTCCGGAAACTGGTAAGGACCGTAGTTGTTGGAGCAGCGGGAAATAGTCACTGGCAGGCCGTAGGTTCTGCCGTAAGCGCCGACCAAAAGATCAGCACTGGCCTTTGATGATGAGTACGGGCTTGAAGTGTGCAGCGGCGTGTCTTCGCGGAAGAAGAGGTCCGGCCAGTCCAGCGGCAGGTCGCCGTAAACTTCGTCGGTTGAGATTTGGTGGTAACGCTTGATGCCGTACTTGCGGCAGGCGTCCATCAAGACGGAAGTGCCGATGATGTTGGTCTGCAGGAAGATTTCTGGGTTTTCGATTGACCGGTCAATGTGACTTTCAGCCGCAAAGTTGACCACAAGGTCCGGGTGTTCTTCTTCAAACAGCTTATAGACGCCCTCACGGTCGCAGATGTCCAGCTTGACGAAGCGGAAGTTCGGCTCGTCCATAACATCCTTCAAGGTTGACAGGTTGCCCGCGTAGGTCAGCTTATCCAGGCAGATTATCTTGTAGTCAGGGTGCTTCTTCATCATGTAGAAGATAAAATTTGAGCCGATAAAGCCCGCACCACCGGTAACGATAATCCTCATGACCAAACCTCCTTGCGCAGTTTCTCTTAACTTACTTAGTATAAAACACCCTTGAAACCAATTGGGCTTCAAGGGTAAAAATTAGGTATTCAAGGTAAAGTGCAGGGCGTTGTCGACCTTGCTGGCAATGACATCATATTCCAGCGGTCTAGGCCGGAAAAGATTGTCAATCATCGTATAAGTCAGCCCAAGGCAGAAGGTTTCCACAAAATCTCGTGCCTTCTGGTCATAATCTGCCCCTTCAGCTTCAATGATCTTTTTCAGCAAAACCGCAATGTGCTTTGAAATTTCGCCGACCACATCAACTTCAGTCTGGCTTTCATAGACGCTTTTGTAGAATTTCTTGTTCAGCTCGATTCCGTAAAAGACCAGGAAAATGATCCCTTCCCAGTCCAGATAATCGATATTGCTGTCAATATCGTTCTCCATCATCGACTTGATCGTATATTCGAGCAGGTCGTACTTGTCTTTAAAACTTTCGTAAAAAGTCTGCCGTCTGATTCCGCTTTTCTTCATGACCTTGGCTACGCTGACATGGCTGAAGCCGGCTTTTGCCACCTCATCCTTAAATACCTGTGCAATATGCAGCTTTAAGTCTTCAGACATCTAATCACGCTTTCTCCAGGCTGATTGTAGCAAAGCGGGACTACTTAAGCAAAAATTGCAGACCGCTGGCCAGAAGACCACCGGCGATTGGACCTAAGACTGGCACCCAGGCATAAGCCCAGTTGGCGCCGCCCTTGTTCGGGACTGGCAAAATTGCGTAAGCCAGGCGAGGCGAGAAGTCACGTGCTGGGTTCAAGGCAAATCCAGTTGTTGAACCAAGAGCCTGGCCGACCACCATGATCAAGAAGCCAACGATCAAAGGCTTCAAGCCTTGAGTAAAGTTGCCCAAATTGAGCAAAGTAAAGATAAAGACAAAGGTTGCAATGGTTTCACTTAAGAAGTTGAAGAAAGGACTGTTGATGGCTGGGCCGGTGGCAAAGATCCCGACGCTGTTGCCTTCGTCAGCCTTAGTTTCCTTAAAGTGCGGATAGTAGTGCAGAATTACCAGGGCTGCCCCGACAAAGGCGCCGGCGAACTGCCCCAGCAAGTATGGCATTACCTGGCTCCACGGGAAGAAACCAAAGGCGGCAAAGCCGATGGTTACTGCCGGGTTAAGATGACCCTGTGAGCCAAATTGTCCGGCAACGTAAACGCCGAAAGTCACGGCCATCCCCCAGGCCAAGGTTACAAAGAGCCAGCCCTGCCCCTTAGCATAAGCCTTGTTCAAGCTGATGCCGGCGCCGCAGCCGACACCAAGTACAATCAAAATCATCGTTCCTAAGAACTCACCTAAAAAGCCGCTCATGATTAATCCCCCTTAACTTTTAAAGGCGCCAGCTGACTTTCAAGTTCAGCCAGGCCAACACCGGCCTGCAAAAGCGAAGCCGCCACATATGATCCTTCAATTAGGGCCGCGTCATAAACACGGACTTTTTTGTCAGCAAATTCTGCAGCCATGTCCAGATTCATTCTGGCACTGCCTAAGTCGTAGAAGGCCAGAATTTCATCGGCGGAATTCTCCGCAATTGCTTGACCAATTTTTTCCATGCTAGTGCCGATGCCGTTTTCGTCAGTACCGCCAGTATAAGTAATCGGTACGTCAGCCGCCACCTGCTTGAGCAGCTTTGGCAGGCCTGCCGCAATTTCCGGCACGTGTGACACGATTAGTAAACCGTAAGTCATACTATTCCTCCACTTCCAGCAAAGAACTGAAAAGGTAGCCGCTCGACACGGAACCAGGGTCCAGGTGACCGATTGACCGCTCGCCTAAGTAAGACGCCCGGCCCTTTCTGGCTTGCATTGGTTTGGTACTTTCCACAGCCTGCTGAATGATATCTTCTGTCAGTTTTCCTTCAGCCAAAGCCGGCACTACTGCTGACCAAACGTCAACCATGGTCTTGTCTCCCGGCTCAGCGCCACCACGTTTCTTGATTCCCAAAAGAGCAGCTTCAGCCAACTTGGCCAGATCAGTTTCGCTGGAGCTCAGCTTGGCCATTTCCAAAAAAGCCGTCCCGTACAAAGGACCTGACGCCCCACCAACCTTGCTTATTAAAGACATAGCCACCAACTTTAAGGCAGAAGTTAGGTCAGCCGGCTTTTTAGTATTCAAAGCTTCTTCAACAGCAGCCATCCCTCTGGCCATATTGTTGCCGTGGTCGCCATCGCCAATTGGTGTATCAAGATCGCTCAAATATGCTTTGTTGGCTTCAATCTTTTCAGCGAAAACTGCCATCCACTTGTTTAACAAATCCGTCGTCAATTCCATTTTTGCTCCTCCTTACCAAGCAATCGTCTCAACCGGGTAGTTCAAGTAATCCAACCACTTGTCATCTGCAACTTCCATCACCGTCAAGGAAACCCCTGCCATGTCGATAGAGGTCATATAGTTGCCAGCCTTGGTGAAGACCGGCTTAATGTTTTTAGCAGCCAGCCAGTTCAGAACGTCTCTGCTGAAAATGTACTGTTCCATTAAAGGAGTAGCACCCATCCCGTTGACCAGAACAGCATACTTCTTGTCAGCAGAAAGCTTCAAGCTTTCATCGATCTTGCTAAGGAGTTCTTGAGCCAGTTCTTTGGATGGCTTGATCTTTTCCCGGCGGTAACCTGGTTCACTGTGAATCCCGACGCCATACTCAATCTCGTCGTCAGCCAACACGAAGCCCGGTTTGCCAACTTCCGGAACCGTAGCCGCGGACAAAGCTACCCCGATGGTATTAATGTGCGGCAAGACTGCCTTGGCCAGCTCTTCGATTTCATCCAGGCTGGCTCCTTGGTCAGCAGCGGCACCTAAGATCTTGTGCATGAAGACAGTCCCAGCAACCCCACGCCGGCCTTGGGTGTAGAGGCTGTTTTCCACGGCAATGTCGTCGTCAACCACAATAGAGCGGACTTCAATGTCGTCCATAGCTGCCAAATCCTTGGCCATGTCAAAGTTCATCACATCACCGGAGTAGTTCTTGACGATCAAGAAAACACCCTTGCCCTGGTCAGCAGCCTTGATGGCTTCATAGATTTGGTCTGGAGTTGGGGAGGTGAAGACTTGCCCGCAAACAGCTGCAGTCAGCATCCCTTGACCAACATAACCTGCGTGAGCGGGCTCATGGCCGCTGCCACCACCGCTGACCAGACCGACTTTCCCCTTCATAGAATCTTTATTGCTGCGGAGTAAGGCAGTCGTTCCAGGGATCCGTTCAACGTATTGCGGGTACATCCCAGCTAAACCATCTACCATTTCTTCAACAACATTACCTGGGTCATTAATGATCTTTTTCATCAGAAAATCCTCCTTACTTGTTCTTACTTGTCTAATCACATCTTATATTGTAAGCGCTATCCTTTCAACGGACAGTTTTCAAAACCTGTCCGGGTGCGCAACTTCATCCTTACTCTTGCCTAAGTCCGTGCTTAAACTTGTCTAAGAGCAGGATCACCCTGCTTCCAGCAAGTACTACAATTTAAGCATACTGGGTGTGAGCACTTTCTTCCTTGACAGATGTCAATAATCAAGAGAATCTTCTTTTGTATTTGTGGCTGATGAAAGAAGCTTGCATCCATCTTGAATGCAGGCTTTGGGGGCAAAAAAAGAGCGCCTATCAGGCGCTCTAAATGCTTTAATTTTGTACCCGGCTGGTGCCGTCGCTGTAATTCAAAACGACGCCAGGCTGGACGTTGAAGACGTAAACGTTGAAGGAAACGGCACTGCTGCCGACAGATTCAGCTTCCATCTGAACCCCGCGGGCCAGAAGTTCATTTCCTTTAAAGACCGGCTTGACCCGGTAGCGGACGTAGTTGCTGGAAGACTCCTTCAGATAATCCGCGACCTGGTCCTCATATGGCAGCATCCCCGACACGTTCAGTTCCTGGGTACCAGTGATTAGGTTCTTCGGATTGTTATTCTGCCCGGTCAGCTGGTAGCCGATCAAGTGACTCCGGTTATAGAGCCAGCCGCTGGAAATCCGCTTGTTGTGCCAGCCAGTTGGATCCCAATGCAAAGGTTCTCTTTTAGCAGTTGGCATCAAGGACTGATTCAGCATTGCATTGGCCGTGGTTGCCCGGTTCAGGCTGTCCAGGTTGCCGTAAGTCTGCCAGGCACCGCGGCTGGTTGAGAGGTCACTCTGACTGAAGTCGGGCTTGTTGCCATTGACCGTAGTCGTCAGCTGCCCACTATAAGTTAGGGATGCCAGATCAGTCTGACTGGACTTGGCGGAGCTAGTCTTTTGCGCGCTCGAGGCCGGCTGCTTGCTGGCAGCAGTTTTCGTGGTCTTGCTGCTTGGCTGCTTGGCCAGTTTCTTTTCAGCTGACGCGCTTTCGGCCTTGATGTCGTCAATGTCAGTTTCCAGGTCCGTATTGCTGGACTCGTAGCTGGCGATCTTATCCTTGTACTTGTTGACGTACTTGGTCTTGACCGTGATCTTCGGGTAATTCTGTGAATCAACCGGCTTGGTAGAAGCCACCCCAAAAAAGAGGACAGCAGCGCCGACGCCAAAAATCATTCTCTTCTTTTTCATCATCTCTTGGCCCTCCGGTAACCTGCTCTCTGCGCTTCTTCTTCACTGTTGAAGTAGACCGCGTTTGACGAATTCATGCGGTAGCCGGCCTGGCCTGGGACATGGTAGATCTTGGAGTTGACGTTGCCGACGATCTTTTGCGAGTCAGATGTGTTCATGTCGCCGCGCTGGCTGCTTGAGCTGGCAGAATCTTCTGCGGCTGATTCGCTGGAAGCAGCGGCGGCACTGGCGCTGGCGGCAGCTGCCTTGCTGGCGGCTTCGGCCTGTTTTTTGGCTTCAGCGGCCT
>NZ_BOCG01000440.1 GCF_016587775.1 Lactobacillus nasalidis
TCGTTGTCAAGGACATCCCAGCCAACTGCGTGGCCGTCGGCAACCCTTGCCGGGTCGTCAGAAAGATTACTGAGGCTGACGAGACCAGTGACTTGAACTGGAAAAAGTAGGCAAAAAACCAAACTGAAACAGATAAATAGGTTGAAAGAAAACGACTCTGCTATTAAGAGTCGTTTTTTGTTTACTAAAAATATTTCAGTAAAATATCTTGATTTGTTTAGTAAACAATAATATACTGTAAGCGTAAACAAGATAAACACTCAAAAAGGAGAAAAACATGAAGAAAAAGCTTGTCTCACGCTTGTCGTACGCGGCCGGTGCCTTTGGCAACGACGTCTTCTACGCGACTTTGTCAACTTATTTTATTGTTTTCGTTACTACTCATCTTTTCAACGCTGGCGATCATCGAATGATCTTCATAATCACCAACTTGATCGCGGCAATCCGGATCGGAGAAGTCCTGATCGATCCCTTGATTGGGAATGCAATTGACCGGACTGAGAGCCGGTGGGGAAAGTTCAAGCCCTGGGTCGTAGGCGGGGGGATTATCAGCTCCTTAGCCTTGCTGGCTCTTTTTACAGACTTTGGTGGCCTCAATCAAAGCAATCCTATGGTTTACTTAATTATTTTTGGCATTGTTTACTTGCTCATGGACGTCTTTTACTCTTTCAAGGATACAGGCTTCTGGGCTATGATTCCGGCTCTGTCACTTGATTCTCGAGAAAGAGAGAAGACTTCGACTTTCGCCAGAGTCGGTTCAACCATTGGCGCCAACCTGGTTGGGGTAATCATCACTCCAATCGTCCTCTTTTTCTCGTCTAGCAAGGCCAACCCTAATGGGGACAAGCAAGGCTGGTTCTTCTTTGCCTTGATCGTTGCTGTGATTGGAATCTTGACTTCCATTGCTGTTGGCTTAGGCACTCATGAAGTCAAGTCAGCCCTTCGGGAAAGCAAGGAAAAGACGACTTTGAAGCAGGTCTTCAAAGTTCTGGGGCAAAACGACCAGCTCCTCTGGCTTGCCTTTGCCTACTGGTTCTACGGCCTGGGCGTCAACACCCTCAACGCTCTTCAGCTTTACTACTTCTCATACATCTTAGGCGATGCCCACGGCTACAGCCTCCTGTACACCATCAATACCTTTGTTGGCCTGGTATCCGTTTCCTTCTTTCCGTCACTGGCCAAGAAGTTCAACAGAAAACGGCTCTTTTATGCCTGCATTGGAATCATGCTTTTAGGGATTGGCATCTTCTCAGTTGCTAGCGGCTCCTTGGCCTTGTCCCTCGTTGGCGCTGAACTCTTCTTTATTCCTCAGCCTCTGGCCTTCCTGGTCGTATTGATGATTATCTCTGACGCCGTTGAATACGGTCAGTTGAAGACTGGACACAGAGACGAGGCCTTAACCTTGTCTGTTCGGCCCCTGGTCGACAAGTTGGGCGGGGCCTTGTCCAACTGGTTCGTTTCGTTGATTGCCGTAACTGCTGGCATGACTACCGGGGCAACTGCTTCAACGATTACCAGTCACGGACGGATGGTTTTCAAATTAGCCATGTTTGCCTTCCCGGCAGTCATGCTGCTGATTGCGGTTACCATCTTTGCTAAAAAGGTTCTTTTGACTGAAGAAAAGCACGCTGAAATTGTTGACCAGCTGGAAGCCCAGTTCAGCCAAAGCCATGCTGAAAAGCCGGCACAAGCTGAAAAATTTGCTTTGGCAAGTCCCTTGTCTGGTCAGTTGATGACCTTGGACATGTTGGATGATCCAGTTTTTGCCAGCAGAAAATTGGGCGACGGTTTTGCCTTGGTGCCAGAAGATGGGAAAGTCTACGCGCCATTTGCCGGCACTGTCCGTCAGCTGGCCAAGACCCGGCATTCCATTGTCTTGGAAAATGAAGCCGGAGTTTTAGTTTTGATCCATATTGGTCTAGGAACAGTCAGACTGAACGGAACTGGCTTTGTTAGCTATGTTGAAGAGGGCAGCAAGGTTGAAGCCGGTCAAGAGATCCTGGAATTCTGGGATCCAGTTATCAAACGCGCCAAGCTGGACGACACGGTAGTCGTAACCGTAGTCAACAGCAAGAGCTTTGAGGCAAGTCGGCTGCTATTGCCAATTGGTCACAGCATCAAGGCTTTGGATAATGTATTTGAGCTAGAAGGGAAGAAATAGAAAAATGAACGAAAAGCATGCAAAAAGAATTGACCAAGCTGACCAAGCCTGGCTGGCCGATCCGGAAGTTTACGAAGTCAACACTTTGCCGCCGCACTCAGACCATGAGTCTTTCCAAAATCTGGAAGAACTAAACAGCGGTAAGTCCAGCCTGGTCCAATCCCTTGATGGGGATTGGCTGCTCAATTATGCTGAAAACGGCCAAGGACCAGTCAACTTCTATGAAGAAGACTTTGACGACAGTAGTTTCCAGTCTGTCAAAGTGCCAGGAAACCTGGAGCTGCAGGGCTTTGGGCAGCCGCAATATGTCAATATCCAGTATCCATGGGATGGCAGCGAGGAGATCTTTCCTCCCCAAGTTCCATCAAAAAATCCTGTTGCTTCTTATGTCAGATACTTTGATCTGGAAGAAGCCTTCTGGGACAAGGAGGTTAGTCTGAAGTTCGAAGGGGCGGCAACTGCTATCTACGTTTGGCTGAACGGTCACTTTGTCGGTTATGGGGAAGATTCTTTTACTCCAAGCGAGTTCATGGTCACCAAGTTCCTCAAAAAAGAAGGCAATCGTTTAGCTGTCGCCTTATACAAGTACTCTTCGGCCTCTTGGCTGGAAGACCAGGACTTCTGGCGCTTATCCGGAATCTTCAGATCAGTTAGCCTTGAGGCCAAGCCGCTGCTTCACCTGCAGGACTTGAAGCTGACCGCTGATTTGGTCAATGATTATCAAACAGGTTCTCTAAAGGTAGAAGCCGACATTGCCTATCGTTTGCCAAATGCCAGCTTCCAATTGGAACTGCGGGATGGAGATAATGATCTGGTCGCTGAAAAAGTCGGCCCAATCAGAAGCGGAAAGCTGGAATTTACGCTGGAAGACCTGCCGGTTAAAGGCTGGAGCGCTGAAGAAGCAAATCTTTATCAGGTCCGTCTGTTCCTTTATCAAGCAGGCAGTTTATTAGAAGTCGATCGGCAAGATGTCGGTTTCCGCAACTTTGAACTAAAAGACGGAATCATGTACTTGAACGGCAAACGGATTGTCTTTAAAGGAGTCAATCGGCATGAATTTGATTGCAAGTTGGGCCGGGCGATTACTAAAGAAGACATGATCTGGGACATCAAGACCATGAAGCAAAACAATATCAACGCGGTTCGCTGCTCACACTACCCAAATCAGTCCCTCTTTTACCGATTGTGTGACAAATACGGTCTCTATGTGATCGATGAGGCCAACCTGGAAAGCCATGGCACCTGGGAAAAGGTAGGCCACGAGGACCCGAGCTACAATGTTCCGGGCAACGATCAGCGTTGGTTGGGAGCTAGCCTGTCCCGGGTAAAGAATATGATGGCGCGGGACAAGAACCATGCTTCAATTTTGATCTGGTCTTTAGGCAATGAATCATACGCTGGAACTGTCTTTACTCAAATGGCTGACTATGTAAGACAGGCTGATCCAAACCGGATTCAGCACTATGAAGGGGTGACCCATAATCGAAAATTTGATGGCGCGACCCAAATCGAAAGCAGGATGTATGCTCCAGCAAAAGAGATTGAGAAATATCTTATAGATAAGCCGGAAAAACCATTCATCTCAGTCGAATATGCGCACGCCATGGGTAATTCCGTCGGCGACCTGGCTGCTTACACTGCTTTGGAAAAATACCCGCACTACCAGGGTGGTTTTATCTGGGACTGGATCGATCAGGCTTTAGAAAATAAAGGACACCTGCTTTACGGGGGAGATTTTGACGACCGGCCGAGCGACTATGAATTCTGTGGAGACGGTCTGGTATTTGCCAACCGGGAGTTGTCGCCAAAACTTGCCAACGTTAAGTCTCTTTACTCTAACCTCAAAATGCGTGTCAAGGATGGACAGTTATTCCTCCAAAACGACAACCTGTTTACTAACAGTTCGGTCTATTACTTCATCAGCAGCCTTTTAGTTGACGGCAAGTTGACCTATCAGAGCCGGCCATTGGCTTTTAACTTGGAGCCAGGTGAAAGCGGGAATTTTGCCTTGCCTTGGCCAGAGACTGAAGATGAGAGAGGTGAGCTCGTCTTCCAGGTAACGGCTCATTTAAAAGAAGATCATCTTTGGGCTAATGAAGGTTTTACGGTTGCCGAAGCAGAAGAAGTTGTTGAAAAACTGCCGGAATTTGTACCACAAGCGCGGCCAGAACTGGTTGATTGTGATTTCAACTTGGGGCTGAAGGGGAAAGACTTCCAGATTCTTTTCTCTAAGGCGAAAGGCTGGCCGGTTTCTATCAAGTATGCTGGAAATGAGTACTTGAAACGCCTGCCGGAATTCACCTTCTGGCGGCCTTTGACTGACAATGACCGGGGGGCTGGCTACGGTTTTGACATGGCCCGGTGGGAAAACGCTGGCAAGTATGCCCGTTTGCAGGAAATGTCTTACGAGATCAAGGAAAACAGCATCTTGGTCATAACCACTTTTTCTTTGCCAGTCGCCTTAAAAGGGGACTTGACCGTTACTTATGAAGTTGACAGCCAAGGGAAAATCGCTGTAACCGCTGACTTTCCAGGATCCAAAGAAACGGGTTTGCTGCCGGCCTTCGGTTTGACCTTTGCCTTGCCAAAAGAATTGACCAGTTACCGTTACTATGGGTTGGGACCGAATGAAAGTTACTCCGACCGCTTGGAAGGAAGCTACCTGGGTATCTATCAAGGAGAAGTTGCTGACAACTTCACCCATTACCTTCGTCCACAAGAAGCCGGCAACCGGAGCCGGGTCCGCTGGTATCAGCTTTTTGGCCAGGAAGGCGGACTTGAATTGTCGGCTAATGGGGCAGACTTGAATCTTTCAGCACTCCCATATTCAGCTGCACAGGTTGAGGCCGCTGACCATGCCTTTGAGCTAACTAACAACTACACCTGGGTCAGAGCCTTATCAGCTCAGATGGGAGTCGGTGGAGACGATTCATGGGGACAGAAAGTCCACCCAGAATTCTGCTTGGATGCACAGGAAGCACGGGAGTTGAGCTTGGTGATCCAACCACTTTTTACTAAATAAATGCTACAATTGATTTTAAAGCAAGAATTTTAGTAAAAGCGAGTGAGGATAATGGCAACGATCAGAGAGGTGGCTAAAGCGGCAGGCGTATCACCGGCAACGGTTTCTCGGGTCTTGAACTATGACCAGACCTTGTCAGTCAATGAGGCAACGCGGCAAAAGATATTTGAAACAGCTGAAGCCATGCACTACCATAAGAGTCGCAAGACGAGAAAGGGACATCAAAAATGCTTGGCCATTTGTCTTTGGTGTGACCAAGAGCAGGAAATCAAAGACCTGTATTACTATTCAATCAGAAGCAGTGCGGAAGCTGAGGCTCAGAAGCAGGGCTTTCAAAGCCAGGTCGTTTATGCTGGTGATCCTTTGCCAGACTCGGCTACGTTAAGCGGGATCATCATGATCGGCTACCAACAGTATTCAGCAGCTCGTTTGACAGAAGTCAAAAAGACAGAACTCCCCCTCGTTTTTGTTGATACTGATACACTTAAATTAGGTTATTGCTCGGTTGTAGCTGACTTTGGCCAAGCTATGCAGGAAGCATTAGAAGTCTTATGGCAGCAGGGCAAAGAACGAATTGCTCTCTTAGACGGGGATTTGGGCAGCGATTTTGATAAAAACAACTTGGTTGACTTTCGCTTTCGTGACTACAAGGACAGTTTGGAAAAACGTGGCCAGTTTGACTCGGATTTGGTCTATGTTGGCAACTTTACTCCTCAATCTGGATATGAAGCCATCAAAAAGGCTATTTCAGCAGGGCCTTTCCCGGAAGCTTTGATCGTTGCCAATGACGCCATGGCTATTGGAGCACTTAAGGCTTTTAAAGAAGCTGGAATCAAAGTGCCTGAAGACGTTAGTTTAATATCATTCAATGACACGACAGCGGCGGAATTTGCCAATCCTGCCTTGACCAGCGTGCACGTTGAAACCCAGCAAATGGGACGAGCGAGCGTCAAGGTCTTAAAAGATCAGCTTGATGACGAAGGGGCTGGAATCTACAGGATTACTTTCCCGACTAAGCTCGTTTACCGCGAGTCCTGCCCGAAAGAATAACAGGCATAATCAGAGCAAAGAAATAGCTTGGAGATTGATTTTCTCCAAGCTATTTTTCTTATTCAATTGAGTAAAAATTATGGCTGCATTCTGTTGATCATCCGCGGGAACGGCACGGCTTCACGGACGTGGTCCAGCTTGCAGATCCAAGCGATGACCCGTTCAAAGCCCATCCCGAAGCCGGAGTGCGGCACGCTGCCGTACTTGCGCAGGTCCAGGTACCAGCTGTAGTCGTCCAGGTTTAGGCCGGCTTCTTCAATTTGCGCCTTCAGGGTGTCGTAGTCGGCTTCACGCTCAGACCCGCCCATGATTTCCCCGTAGCCTTCCGGTGCTTCAACGTCGGCACAGAGGTAGGTCAGCGGGTTTTCCGGGTTCTTCTTCATATAGAACGGCTTGATGGCTACCGGGTAGTTCACGATGAAGAACGGCCGGTCAAACTGCTCTGACAGGTAGGCT
>NZ_BOCG01000441.1 GCF_016587775.1 Lactobacillus nasalidis
GCGGCTCATCGCCGCCGTCATCGCCCTCGTCGTCATCATTGCCGCTTTCTTCGCCCTGCACCTGACTTCTTCCCGGCAGACGGCCAAGAGCCAGACGACTACCGTCACTGTCGGCTCTATCGGCCCCGACGTCCAAGTCTGGCAGCACATCGCCAAGAGCAGCCAGGCCAAAAAGCTGGGCCTTAAGATCAAGGTTAAGGCCTTCACCGACGGGCCAAGCCTCCTGCGGGCAACCTCCGACGGCAGCATCAATGTCAGCGCCTTCGCTTCCTGGGCCTACCTTGAAGCCTACAACAAGTCCAAGAGCAATGCCGGCCAGCAAGTAGCCCTGGCCACGACCTACCTGGAACCAATGGGGATCTACTCATCCAAGTACAAGAAGCTCTCCGACCTGCCTAAAGGCGCCACCATTGCCCTGGCCAACAACGCCGCCAACGAAGCCAGAGGGCTCCTGCTTTTGCAAAGCGCCGGCCTGATCAAGCTGAAAAAAAACTTTGACTCAGCCAGCGGCAACACCAACGACATTGTTTCCAACCCGAAGAAGTTCAAGTTCAAGCTGATCGACGATACCACCGGCCCGCGGGTCATCAAGTCCGTCGACGCCGTCTTGATCGGCAACACCATCGCCCTGGCCGGCAACTTGAACGTGCTCAAGGATTCCCTTTACCACGAAAAGATCGACCAGCGCACCAAGAACAACATCAATGTCCTGGCCACCGCCAAGAAGAACCAGAACAATGCCACTTACAAGAAGCTGGGCAAGCTCTACCACAACAAGCAGATCCAGAAGTGGATCGCCAAGAAATACTCCGGCACCAAGGTCGAAGTCAACAAGCCGGTCTCCTACCTGACCGATTAAAAAAGCTGAGCCGTTTGGCCCAGCTTTTTGCTTTCCTACCTTATTAAATTAATTTGCCCTTGCAGTGGTCAACTTCATGCTGGATAGTTTCTGCCACAAAGCCTGTAAAGACCTGCTCATGCTCTTTTAAGTCCATATCCTGGTACTTGACCGTGATTTCTTCATAGCGGTCAGCTGGCCGCTCTCCCGGCAAAGACAGGCAGCCTTCTTCTACCAGGTAGTGACCGGATCTTTTAACGATCTTAGGGTTAAGCATAACTATAGGTAAAAAGCCGGCGTTGACCGCGATAATCGCCTTGCTTACCCCAATCATGTTGGCGGCCAGGCCAGCGGCGGGCGGCAGGCCGTCAACGCTTTCCCGGTGGGCCAGCAGGGTGTCCAGCAGGTCCTGGGCCGCTTGCCGGTCACTGGCCGCCGCTTTAGCTACCGGCTGGCTTAAACTGAGGGGGTCGTGGATGATTTTTTGCACTGTCATTTTTCATGC
>NZ_BOCG01000442.1 GCF_016587775.1 Lactobacillus nasalidis
GCCTCACCTGCAGGTGAGACGATTGCTTTTATTTTTGCTTGTACTGACGGACGTAGCCTTCCTGGCCGGCCAGATACCAGGTGCCGTGGTTGGCATCACTGGTGAATTCCACGTTTTCCGGCAGAGCTTGGAGGCCTTCAGTGAAGATTTCTTCATATTGGCCGATGCCCAGACGGATTCTTTCCCGCAGCATCCGCGCGTGCAGGGCTGGGCGCAGGCGCTTTTGGTAGCCTTCAACGACCCGGCCGCTGAAGAATTCCGCCATGGCGCCAGACCCGTATGAGAAGAAACCAACCCGGTCGCCGGCTTCAAGCTCGCCGTTTTCCAGCAGACTCAAGACAGACATGTACAGGCTGGCCGTGTAGATGTTGCCGACCTGGCGGCTGTACTTGGCTGAAAGCTGGAAGTTGTCGCTAAGGCGCTTGACGGTTTCGTCATCCTGGCCTTCAATGGCGATCTTGTGCGCCTTGTAGCCCATCTTGGTGTAAGGCAGGTGGTAGCAGATCCCGGCAAAGTCGGCAACTGCAAGCTGCTTTTCTTCCAGGAAAGGCTTAAAGGTGCTCTTGAAGAAGTCCAGGTAGACATCCCGGCTGTAGTGGCCGTCAACGACCGCGGTGGCCAGGTTGTTCGGCCGCCAGAAGTCATTGATGTTTTCAGAATGCGACGTGTGGCCGTCTTCCAGGGCGATAATTGCAGGATCTTCCTTGATCAGCATGCTGATCGCCCCGGCGCCTTGGGTTACTTCACCAGGCGTGGACAAGCCGTAGCGGGCGATGTCGCTGCCGATGATCATGGCGCTGTGGTGCGGGTGTGCCCGCACATAGTCGCGCGCCACCTGCAGGCTGGCAGTCAGGGCAAAGCAGGCTTCCTTGATTTCAAAAGTTCTGATTTGGGCAGGAAGGTTGAGTGCTTCCTTGACAAAAAGTGAGGCTGACTTTGACTGGTCAATTCCGCTTTCGGTCGCAAAGATCAATAAGCCTAATTTCTCCAGATCAACCTGGTCTAAATATTCGGCCGTCGCGTTGATCCCCATGGAAACCGCGTCCTGGGTCTTGTCTGCAACTGCCATCCGATCTTGGCCAATACCGATCAAAAATTTGTTGGGATCCTGGTTTCTGGCGTTGGCCAGGTCAACCATGTCCACAAACTTGTTAGGAGTATAGAAACCTATCTGATCAATACCGATGTCCATTAATTATTGTCCTCGCAATTCTCTTAAAAAATTTCTTGCCGCTGTTTCGCCATACTTACCTTGGCTGATCATTAACTGATAAACAGCTTCCTTTTCTTCAGGCGTTGCCGGCAAAGTCTGCACCACGTTGCGGCTCTGCAGGCGCATGTGGCCGGCTTGAATCCCCTTGGTTGAGATGGCGTTCAAGGCCGCGAAGTTGTTCGCCAGGGCCACGGCCGCGGTGAGCTCTGCCAGTTCAGCTGCTTTTATTTTACCTAAAATGGCATAGCTTTGTCTAATATCAGGCCGCGACGAAATTGAGCCGCCAACCACTCCCAGGGCCAAAGGCAGGGTGACCGTGCCAACCAGCTGGTCATCTTTCAGCTGCCAGGAGCTGAGGCTGCGGTACCGGCCGCTTCTAGCCGCGTAGGCATGACAAGCTGCTTCAACGGCCCGGTAGTCATTGCCCGTTGCCAGCATGACCGCGTCCACCCCGTTCATGATTCCTTTGTTGTTGGTGACGGCCCGGTAGACATCGCCGGCACCGATCCGGCTGAGCAGGACCATTTTTTCGGCAATTTTCCGGCCTTCGGCCTCATCGCCGGTCTTGCTGAGACCAGCCACGGGCACTGAGGCCCGGGCAGTAGTCAACTGGCTGGGATAGTTGGACAAAATGGCAAAAAGCTTCGCTTCAACGCCGGGAAAGGCCAGCATTTTTTGGGACAAAAATTCCAAAATCGCGTTGGTTTTATTGGCGCCCATGGCTTCGGCCGGATCGACCAGAGACAGAAGGTAGACAAGGTCTTCTTCCTGGCGAGCGGTCAATTCTCTTAAGCCGCCGCCGTGCTTGACCAAACTGGCAAATTCAGCATTGGCCGCTTCAATGTAGGCCGGAAAAGCCTGCTTAAAGGCTTCCAGGGAAAAGTCGCCGGCCACTTCCAGTACGATCTGCCCATAGATGCCGTCTCTGTGGCTGCTTGCTTGAACGCCGCCGAATCTGGCAAAAACGCTCATGCCGTGGTTGGCGGCAGCGACGAC
>NZ_BOCG01000443.1 GCF_016587775.1 Lactobacillus nasalidis
AGCTGTTCCAGCGGCGTGAGGCCGCTGGCGTCATGGCTCTTGACCTTGGCGGCCACCAGCTTGCTCAAGGAAGCCACCCGGACCATGTAGAACTCGTCGACGTTGGACTGGGTGATCCCCAGGAAGTTGGCTCTTTCCAAAAGCGGCTCGTCCGGGTTCCTGGCTTCATCCAGGCAGCGGTCGTTGAAGTCCAGCCAGCTCAGTTCACGGTTGGCATAATAACTAGGATCGGTAAACTTGTTTTTGTTTTTAGGCATCGTCATTTTTTACTTTCCCCTCTTTTGCTTCATGGCAATCTTCATGCCGAAAACAGCCTCAGCCAGGTTGACGTTCTTTTCAAAGACCCAGCGTTCCAAAGTCAGGTCCCGCTTGCTGGTAACCGTGATCAGCATCTGGTCGTCCTTGATCGAAACCACGATCTTGCTGATCTTCTGCTTGCGGGAAGCATCCAGGCTGTTGGCCAGCCGCAGGATGGCGGCCAGTTTGGCCACCCGGACCTGCAGGGCCGGATCCAGGTGCCGGTATTCGCGTTCGTCCACGTTCAAGCTGGTAATGTCCTGGTGCTTCAAGATGCTCAGCAGCATCTCGTTTTCCCGGTCGGACAGGCCGATGATCTGGTTGGCGCCGACAATGTAGGCCGCGTGCTCATAGTGGTTGTGGAAGTTGATGAAGTTGCCGATATCGTGCAGGCGCGCCGCGATTTCCAAAAGCTGGCGGTCCCGGCGGTCGACCATGCCCACATGGGCCAGGCGGTCAAAAATGTGCAGGGCGAACTTGTTGGACAGGTTGCTGTGCTTGCCGCCTGATTCATAGCGGCGGGCGATGTTCTTCGTGGCCGTCAGCACGATCGTTGAGTATTCGTCAGGCCGGTACTTCAGCCGGGCAGCTTCCTGGATCATCAAGCCGGTGATTGCCGAAGACTGGGTCAAGGTCATCATGTGCGGCTTGATCACCTTGACCAGCTGGTTGATCAAAACGATCGTCGGCTTCATTCTGGCCAGGGCGTCAATGTCAAGGTTGTACTTTTCCATCAAGTACTGGTCGGGAGCTTCCCTGAAGTCGTCATAAACGGCCGCGAACTGCTTCAAGTCGATCAAGCGGGCCTTTTCCTGCGGCTTCAAGCTCTGCTCGCCCCGGCCAGGCACGTGCTGGATGATGATCCGGGCCTTGCCGGTCGGCTTCTCGATCGTCTTGAAGCTGACCAGTTTCCGCGAAATGTAGTCGCTGATGATGTCGATCGGGTCCGTTGGCGTGTCCCGGGTCATGGCCGACATTTCTTCGATTTCTTCCGGCCCCAGGGCAAAGTTCCAAGTCGACAGATAGTGCTGGCCTTTAAACAAGGTGAGGTTGAGCATGGCGCTGCCCATACTGAGCAGGTAGGTAAATTCATCGTCAGCCAGTTCTGAGAACTGCGGCAGGGCCATTCCGGCAATTATCTTGTAGTAGGCGATCTGCGCCCCATTGAGCCATTCAATTTCCAGACCAGTTCTGATCTTGATCTGGTCAGCCAGATAGCGCGCCGAAATCTTGTCCAGCAGCTGCCGGTTGCCGTAAACCTTGTAATTTTCAATCCCGTATTCCGCGATTTTCCGTTTGAAGCCGATCAAGGCGTCCGTCAGCCGGGGCAGTTCGTTTTCATAAACTTCAAATTTCTTGCCGCTTTGCACGAATTGCGCCGAGCTGAGCTGCTCGATGATCGACAGCTTCTTCAAATCGACGATAAACAGGCGGGCTTGATACGACGATATGTATATCAGACCAAATTGTCTTTTGCTCATGAGTCTCTCCTCTGATTTTCTTGAATATTTTCAAAATGAGCGTTAAAACTCAGCTGTAAGCGCTGAGTCATCTATTTCAATTGTACAAAAAATCTTCCTCTTCGGCGTATTTTTCCGGCCAAAAATAATTTTTTTAACATAATTTAACTTGGGATTAAAAAAAGCACATCCGCTTACGGATGTGCTGATTCAATGCCTATTCGCTGGCCTGCTGGCGCGAGGAATCCTGGATGTTGAAGCCAGGCACGCCGTTGAACCATTTCTTCATCAAGCGGGCGTAAGTTCCGTTCTTGCGGAGCTGCTTGAGGGCCCGGTTGACCTCAGCGGTAAACTTGTCCTCGCCCTTCTTGATCCCGATGCCGTAAGGCTCAACGGTGAAGGTGCTGCTGAGCATCTTGAACTTGTCTTTGTCTTCGGCAATCAGGCCTGCCAGGACCGCGTTGTCACTGACCATGGCGCTGGCCTTGCCAGCCTTTAAAGCGTTGTAGCAGGAGCCGTAGTCGTCGTAGAAGATGACGCGGGCTTTAGGAGCGTACTTGTGAACGTCGCTGTCGGCCGTTGACCCCTTCACGGCGGCGATCACGTACTTGGAGCTGTTGAAGTCCTTGATCGAGTTCAGCTTGCTGTTCTTTGGCACGATCAAAGTTTCCCCGGCCATGAAGTAAGTGTCGGAAAAGTTGATGATCTTGCGCCGGTCGGCGGTATTGGTCATGGTGGCGATCACGGCGTCGACGTTGCCGATCTTCAGGTCCATGATCCGCGATTTTTCACTGATGTATTCGATCTTCATTTTGCCTTTGGGGCCGAGAATCTGCTTGGTGATGGCTCTGGCCAAGTCAACTTCAAAGCCGGCGGCTTTGCCGGTCTTGACGTCCATCATGCTGAACAGGCGGGTGTCGGCCCGCATCCCCCAAGTGATGGTGTTGCTTGCCTTGACCCGGTCATAGGTGCTGCTGCTGCTTTCCTTGCTGTTTGAACAAGCGGCAAAAAGCAGCGACAACAGCAAAACCGCCATAGCGGCGGTCAGCTTTCTCAGTTTGCGTGCCATTTTTCCTCCTTGGCAATAAACGCGACATGACTCCAAAGCGGTTGATCAGTACTTGATTCTCTTGCTCAAGTAGTTGGCAAAACTGGACAAGGCAAAACAGATAATGAAGTACATCACTGCTACAGCCAAGTACATTGGAATCATGTAATTAGTATTTTGATTGTAGATGATTTCTGCGTGGTAGAGCAGTTCCGGCAAAACGATGATCGTTGCCAAGGATGTATCCTTGATCAGTGACACGAATTGCGACAGCAGGGCTGGAATCATTTTGGTCAAAGCCTGCGGCAAAACGACGTGCGTCATTGCCTGCATGTAGGTCATCCCGTTGGACCGGGCCCCTTCCATTTGGCCGGGGTCAACGGCCATGATCCCTGAACGGACGACTTCCGCGATCATGGCTGATTCAAAGACCACCATGGCAATCACTGAAGCTTGAAAGGCGTCGACTCTGATCCCCAAAACCGGCAGGCCGAAGTAGGAGAAGAAGATGATCAACAGCAGCGGCAGGTTTCTGATCACGTCGATGATCACGCCGACAACGCGGGAGATCCGGATGGTCTTGGCATCGACTCTCGTAAAGCGGACCAGACCCAGGATCAAGCCGATCACGAAACTCAAAATGATTGAAATCACTGAAACTTCGATCGTCACCCAGAAGCCCTGCAACAAGAAGTGGAGGTTGACCCAGGACAATGCTTGTGTAAGATTTTCCATTTATTTTCCTCCTAAACGCCTTTCTTTTCCAAATACTGCATGTAGTAGCTCAGCGGCAGGGTCAAGATCAAGTAGAACAAGCCGACCAAAACATAGCTCGGGATGGTTTGGAAGGTGTTGGAAGCGACGATGTCGCCCTGGTACATCAGGTCAAAGCCCGCCACAAAGGCCAGGATGCTGGAGTTCTTGATCAAGTTGACGAATTGGTTGCCCAAAGGCGGGATAACGATTCTGAAGGCCTGCGGCAGGATGACGTAGCGCATTGCCTGCCAGTAGGTCATCCCGTTGGACCGGGCCCCTTCCATCTGGCCGGTCCCGACGGACTGGATCCCGGAGCGGACAGTTTCCGCGATGAAGGCTGACGAATAAATCGACAGGCCGATCGTCCCGGCTTGGAAGCCAGTCAGTTTCAAAGGCGTGTACGTCGGCAAGACCAGGTAGAAGACCATCGTCACCACCAGCAAGGGGATGTTTCTGAAGATCTCGACATAGACCTTGGCAACGCCGCGCCAGAACTTGTTTGGCACGGTCTCCAGGATAGCAAAACCGGATCCGATAATCAAACTGAAAAACAAGGAAATCAGACTACAAAGAATCGTATTCCAAAAACCGAGCAAAAAGGTGGACCAGTTTGCCTCAAGTAAACTCAACATTAATATTCAGCCTCCTTAACACTGAAACCTGGAATGTTGCCAAACCATTTCTTGACCAGCTTGTGATAGCTGCCGTCGGCCTTGACTTCCTTCAAAGCCTTGTTGATTGCCTGCAGCATCTTGGTCTGTCCCTTTTCAACGGCGATCCCGTAAGGTTCAACGGCGATCGTGCCGCCGACCAGGTGCAGGCCCTTGTGCTGCTTGGCGATCCCGGCCAAAATGCCGTTGTCGGTAGCCACGGCATCCCCCTGGCCGGCCAGCAGGGCGTTGGTGCAGGCACCGTAGTCGTTGTACTGGCGGATCTTGGCCTTTGGAGCCAGGCGCGCAATGTCTTCAGCAGCC
>NZ_BOCG01000444.1 GCF_016587775.1 Lactobacillus nasalidis
GCTGAGAACGATCACCGCCAGGATGTCGTCAACGACCGCGGCTCCCAGAATCGCCGTCCCGGCCTTGGTCTGCAGCTTCCCGGTCGCCCGCAGGACCTCGACGGAGATGGAGACGCTGGTGGCCGCGAAGACGATCCCGATGAAGAGGGCTTCCAGGAACTCCATCCCGAAGAGCATGGAGGCCCCGCCGATGAAGAGGATCGGCAGAATGACCCCGACCGTGGCCACTGTAAAGCTGATCTTGAAGTACTTTTTCAGAAGGTCCAGGTCGCTTTCCATCCCCGCCAAAAACATCAGCATGATGACCCCAATGTCAGAGAAAAGCGTCATCGTCTCGTTGGGGTGAATCCAGCCAAGCAGGGCCGGCCCCAGCAGAATCCCCGACAAGAGCTGCCCGATCACCGGGGGCCAGTTGAAGCGGGCAAAGACTTGCCCCAGCAGGGTCGTCATCAGCAAGACCAGTATCAGTTGTCCAATAAATTCCATTTTAACCTCCGTTTCAAAAAAGCGGCTGGAAAGCAAAAAACTTCCAAGAAAAAGCTTCTTGACCCAAAGAAGCAAATTCTTGAAAGTTTTGAAACTCCAACCTCTGAAAAAATGTTATGTTAACTAATACTTTATCAAGAAATTGGCTAAAAGACAAATTTTACAAGCCGGTCTGTTTTGGATTCTTCGGCTCGGTCTTGGCCAAGAGGGCCAGGCAGATGGTGATCATGTCGACCACTTCCTGCAAAACGGCGCCCCAGAAGGCCGGAATGAGACCAGTGAAGGCCACCAGTTCCAAAAGGATAACGACCACGATGGCAGTGATGACGTCGATTTCGGCCACCTTCATCGTGTGCTTGGCAATCGCCACGGCATCGTTGATCTTGCTCAGGTCGTTGACCATGATGACCGCGTCGGCGCTTTCGCTGGCCGCGGTAGCCCCCTTGGCCCCCATGGCAATGCCGACGTCAGCAGCCGTCAAGCTTGGGGCGTCGTTGATCCCG
>NZ_BOCG01000445.1 GCF_016587775.1 Lactobacillus nasalidis
CCCGCTCTACATTGCCGACGCGGCTTTGGAAAAAGCGGAAGTGGTGCAGATCGACACTTCCAAGACCGGCTTCAAGCTGACGCCGGACCAGCTGCAGGCAGCTGTCGACGAATACGGCGACCGGCTGCGGATCCTGGTCATGAACTACCCGACCAACCCGACCGGGGTCATGTACAGCCAGGAAGAACTGGATGCTTTGGCCGAAGTGATCAAGGACCGGCCGACCTTCGTTCTCTGCGATGAAATCTACAGCGAACTGAACTACGAACAAGAACATGCTTCAATGGCCAAGTCGCTCAGAAAGCAGGCCATCGTCTTGAACGGGGTTTCCAAGTCCTGGGCCATGACCGGCTACCGGATCGGGATCATGGCCGCTCCCCAGGAATTGACCGACCAATTGGCCAAGGTTCACCAGTTCATCACGACGACCGAACCGACGCCGATGCAGGACGCGGCTGAGGAAGCCTTCAGAAACGGCGACCGGGATGCCGCCGAGATGAAGGCAGCCTTCAAGGAGCGCCGGGACTACCTCTACCAGGCTTTGAGCGACATCGGCTTTGACGTGATCAAGCCGCAGGGGGCCTTCTATATCTGGGCCAAGATTCCGGAGGGGCTGAACCAGAACGATGCCGAATTCGTCTACGAACTGGCTGACCAGGTCCACGTCGGCGTCTGCGCCGGTTCCTGGTTTGCCAAGGGCGGCCAGGGCTGGCTCCGCTTCTCCTATGCCACGGCTTTGGATGAAATCAAGGAAGGCGTAAAGCGCATCAAGAAATTTGTCGAGGAAAACACACATGACTGAAAGCAAGCAGGAAAAAGGGCTTAAAGAAGCCACATTGAATATTTTGAACGGGATCGGGATCGGGGTCATTGCTGCCCTGGTGCCGGCCGCGATTCTGGGCCAGCTGATGAAGGCCCTGCTGGGCGTGGCGCCGGCTTTTGCCCAGACGGTTATCAACATCACGACTTTCACGCAGAGTCTGCTCGCCGCCATGGCCGGCTTTTGCGCGGCCTACCTGTTCCAGATGAACATGGTGCAGATGTGCTCGGTCGCGGCCGCGGCCATGATCGGGTCAGGCGCCGTTAGCTTTAAAAATGGCTTGATCATGGTTTCAGGCACCGGTGACGTCATCAACATTGGTTTGACGATCACTATTGCCATTCTTTTGATCAAGCTGATCGGCAAGAGACTGGGCTCATACACGACGATTCTTTTGCCAATCATCGTCTTGGTTGTCGGCGGCGGGATCGGCCTCTTGATTCTGCCTTACGTCAAGACGGTGACGACCTTCATCGGCATGGTGGTCATGGCCTTTACCAAGCTGCAGCCGCTGGTGATGGGGGTCTTGATCGGGATGTCCTTCGCGGCCATGATCGTGTCGCCAATTTCTTCAGTCGGCATCGCGGTGGCAATCGGCCTGACCGGGGTTGCTTCAGGTGCCGCCAACTTGGGTATCACCGGGGCTGCCTACACCCTGGGGATCATGAGCTACAGCGTCAACGGGATGGGGACGACTTTGGCCCACTTCATCGGGACGCCGAAGATCCAAATGGCCAACATGCTGGAAAAGCCGAAGCTTTTCATCCCGGTTCTCTGCGCTTCCGGTCTGTCCGGCCTTTTGGCAGCCATCTTCAACCTGCAGGGGACGCCTAATTCCGCCGGCTTTGGCTTCAGCGGCTTGATCGGGCCACTGGCTGCCTACGCCAAGATGACGCCAGGCTGGGGCAGCATCATCCTTTTGACGGTGCTTTACGTCGTTTACCCGGTTGCCCTGGGCTTCTTCATGCGCTGGCTCTTCATCGACCGCCTGCACTTCGTCAAGGCGGAAGACCTTCGTCTGGAAGTCTAAGGCAAAAAGTAAAAAAATTGCCAAAAAACCTTGCACTTGCCCTGTTTTTTCGTTAAGATAATAGAGTACTTCAACGGAGGAATAGCGAAGTGGCTAAACGCGGCGGTCTGTAAAACCGCTCTCTCTGAGTTCGGTGGTTCGAATCCACTTTCCTCCATTGATTGCGTTATAGCCAAGTGGTAAGGCAACGGTTTTTGGTACCGTCATGCGCTGGTTCGAATCCAGCTAACGCAATTGTTCTAAAGAACACCCAACCCGAAAGAAGAGCTTCTGACTGAGTCAGAGGCTCTTCTTTTTCGCGGCTGTACAAAAATAAGTTCCGGCCAGCAAAAGCAGGTTAAAAACAGATTATAAAGTTAATTTTCCAAGGAAAATTTTTAATCGATGAAGAAAGATGTACTTTTTTAGAAAAACTTGCTATACTTACAGAGTAAATAATGGGTTACTTTTTGTAAGTAATGGATTGGATTAAGCAAAATCCGGGGGAGGCAAAAATTGCACAAGAAAATGATTGCTTCAGCAACGCTGGTGACACTGGCGGCTTTGCTGGCAGCTTGCGGCCAGACGAAGCAGACCGGCTCCAGCGCCAAGCAGGTGATGAAGACTGCCGTAACAGGGGAAATCAGCACTTTGGACTCCAGCAAGTACGGGGACACTGTCAGTTCGGAAACCCTGCAGAACACGATGGAAGGCCTTTACCGCTTCAACAAGAAGGGCCAGGCCAAGCTGGCCGGGGCGGTCAAGGTGACCAAGTCCAAGGACCAGAAGGTCTATACTTTTACCCTTAGAAAAAATGCCAAGTGGTCCAACGGTGACCCGGTGACGGCTCAGGACTACGTGACCGCTTGGCGGCGGACGGTTGACCCGAAAAACGATTCTTTGGACAGCGACAGCTACCAAGTCATCAAGAACGGGACGGACATCGTGGCCGGCAAGAAGAAGGTGTCCAGCCTGGGCATCAAGGCCTTGGGCAAGTACAAGCTTCAAGTCACTCTGGAAAACCCGATCCAGTATCTGCCGGACCTGTTGACCGGGGCCCAGTTCTACCCGCAGGACACGAAGATCGTCAAAAAGTACGGGTCCAGCTACGGGACCAGCTCCAGCAAGCTGGTCTACAACGGGCCCTTCAAGGTTACCGGGTGGACCGGGTCCAGCATCAAGTGGACTTTGAAGAAGAACAAGACCTATTGGAACGCCAAGTCAGTCAGCCTGAGTGCTGTCAAAGTCCAGGTCATCAAGACCACTTCAACAGGCCTCAACCTTTACAAGGGCGGGCAGCTGGACTACGCGCCGGTTGACGCTGACTACGTCAAGCAGTATGAAAAGAACGCCGACTACCACACCAAGACCACGCCGACCAACGGCTACATGGTCTTCAACACCAAGCGCAAGACCACCGGCAACGTCCACGTCCGCCGGGCCATCAGCCTGGGCGTGAACAAGTCCGAACTGGTGAAGACGGTCCTGCACTCCGGCAAGGCTGCTCAAGGCTTGGTAGCCAGCGACTTCATCTATGATGAAAACGGCAAGGACTACCGGACCAGCGCCGGCAAGCTGATGACCTACAATCTGAAGCAGGCCCGGAAGGAATGGGCCCTGGCCAAAAAGCAGCTGGGCAAGTCCAAGATCACCATCGAACTTTTGACCAGCGACATGGATGCTTCCAAGCGGGTGGGCGAATACCTGCAGAGCAACCTGATGAAGAACCTGCCAGGTTTGACGGTGAAATTGCGGTCAATTCCGCTGAAGTCCCGCCTGGCTGACACGACCAAGCACAACTTCGACATGGTTTACGGGACTTGGCAGCCAAGCTTCCAGGACCCGATCGACTACCTGACCATCGGGGGCCTCTTCAACCTGGAGAGCGACTACAAGAACAGCACTTTCTGGAAGGAAATCAAGCAGGCCAGAAGCACTTACGCTACCCAGCCGGCCAAGCGGCAGGCCAGCCTGATCGCTGCCGAAAAGCAGCTGGTCCAAAAGGACGCTTTCGTGGCTCCGCTCTACCAGGCCGGAGTATCCTACCTGCTTAAGTCCAAGGTGACCGGTTTCCGCCTGTCTCCATACGGGACCGTTGCCTACTACTGGGACGTCAAGATTAAATAAAAAATTGCGCGATTTCTGCTTTTTTGGCAGGAATCGTTTTTTGATGAAAAAGCAGGGCTCAATGCGCTAAAATGCGCAAAAAGCAAGCTTAGTTTACCTATTTTCGGGGCTTAACGGGTACAATAGAAGATAGCTTTTAATGAGGAGGCAAAAGATGCCTAGATACATCAAAGTTGGCAGCGGCGGCGGCGAGGTCACCTGGCACCGGGCCATGCTGGACCTGGCGCCGGGGGACTACCTGCTGCTTGAGCCCGGCTATTACGTTTGGCCGCGGGGCCGGATCCTGGAAG
>NZ_BOCG01000446.1 GCF_016587775.1 Lactobacillus nasalidis
GCGGCCATGGACCCCAAGGCCGGCGCTGCCGGCAGCGTCGTCGACCTCTTCAGCGTTGCCAAATTCAACCACCACCCGCTGGTGGTCCGCGGCCTGTACAAGGAGCAGGGGGGACAGCTGCTGAAGGATTTTTTCCGGGAAATCCGCCGCAAGCAAAAAATGGCAAAAAAAGCCCAGGAAAATTGCCAAAAGAATTAGTTTAGGTTACAATACTAGTTGGGCAATGTTCGACCTCCGAAGCGTGTCAGGACCGGAAGGTAGCAGCACTAAGGTCGCTTGGGCATGTGCCCTTTATTTAGCAATTAACAGGCTCTTAGCTCTTTTCGGGGCTAGGGGCTTTTTTATTACGAGGAGGACGTATTGGCTTATCAAGCTTTGTATCGCAAATGGCGCCCGCGCACCTTTGATGATGTGGTTGGGCAGGAAGCCATTACCGATACCCTCAAGAATTCAATAGTACGCGGCAAGGTGTCGCATGCCTTTCTTTTTGCCGGACCGCGCGGCACGGGCAAGACCTCCTGCGCGAAGATCTTCGCCAAGGCCTTGAACTGCCTAAACCCTCAAGACGGTGAACCCTGCAACCAGTGCAGCAACTGCCTGGCGGCCGACCAGGGGGCAATGCCGGACATCGTCGAAATGGACGCTGCCTCCAACAACAGCGTTGACGAAATCAGGGACCTGCTGGACAAGGTCCACTACGCGCCGACTGAAGGCAAGTACAAGGTCTACATCATCGACGAAGTGCACATGCTGTCGATGTCGGCCTTCAACGCGCTCTTAAAGACCCTGGAAGAGCCGCCGGCCAGCGTCGTCTTTATTTTGGCGACGACTGAGCTGCAAAAGGTGCCGGCCACGATCATTTCCCGGACCCAGCGCTACAATTTCAAGCGCTTCTCAAACGAGGCCATGGTCAAGCGGATGGAGTACATCCTGGGCCAGGAAGGAGTCAAGTACGAGGACCGGGCCCTCAAGGTGATCGCCCAGGTTGCCGACGGGGGGATGCGGGACGCTTTGAGCATCCTGGACCAGCTGTTGTCTTTTGAAAAAAGCGAGGTCCGCTACGAAGATGCCTTGGAAGTCACCGGCTTTGCCGCCCAGGAACAGATCGAGCAGCTGCTTTTGGCCATTTTGGCCGGCGACAGCCAGCAGGCCCTGGATCTGGCCCGGGCCGCGGTGCAAGACGGCGCCAGCGCCCAGAACATTTTAAATGAGATCATTTCCCTGGCCGTGCAGGCCATGCTTTTTGGCAAAACGGGCCAGGGCGAGTTCCTGGCCGCTGACTTTGCTGACAAGATTTCCCAGCAGAGCCCGGACCGCTTCTGCCAGATCATCGACCAGGCCAATGAGGCCCTGGGCAGCCTGCGCTTTACCAACCAGCAGCAGATTCCGCTGGAAGTCTTCCTGGTCCAGGCCAGCCAGCCCCGGCCAGCAGCCGCGGCGCCTGCTTCCGCCCCAGCGGCAGATCCGGCGATTGAGCGCCAGATCAAGCTGCTGAAAGACCAGGTCCACCAGCTCTCCCAGCAGCTCAAGCAGCTCAGCCAGCGGCCGGGCCAGGAGCTGAGCCCGCGGCACGTTTTCCAGCTGAACCAGCGCCTGTACGGGCAAAAGGGCGGAGCTACCGAACTGGCCCAGCAGAATGCCGAAGAGCAGCAGGCCGCTGCCAGCCGGCAGGCAGAAGTCAGCAGCAGCCGCGAGGAAATTTACGCGGTCCTCACTCAGGCAACCAAGCCTGGCCTGGCCGAAGCCCGCAACCTGTGGGAGCGGGACTTGCCGAGCATGATGGCCGAGCCGGTCAAGTCGGCTTTGGCCTATTTGAAGCCGATCGCGGCCAGCGACCGGAGCGTCCTGCTGGCCAGCCGGTCCCGGGCCTGGCAGCTGGCCGC
>NZ_BOCG01000447.1 GCF_016587775.1 Lactobacillus nasalidis
CGCTTCCGGCCCTGTCAGTCATCAACCCGGTTCTGCCGGGCTGGGCTGACCTCCTGGTAGCGGCTGCTGCCTACGGGATCCGCTGGCTGGTCCGCCGCCACTACGGCATTGAAGGGACCTCCTTGAGCCCGGACAAGCTGACCATGAAGAAAAAGTAAATCAATAGCGTGCTTTTTATTTTTAAAAGGTGTACACTAATTAAGTTGATAAGTTGATAAACAAATAGATGTTGAACATCTATTTGTTTTTGTTTGAACATTTTTTAGTTTATTAGTTAGTAAAAGTTTCAGTAAAAGAAGAAGGAGGGTATCGATGCTGAAGACACTGCTGAAGTCTGTTCGCCAGTACAAAAAAGAGTCGATTCTGTCGCCTCTGTGCGTGATCGGCGAAGTCTTCATCGAAATGTATATTCCTTACATCATGGGGCTCTTGATTGACAACGGGATCAACAAGGGCGATATGGAATACGTCAGACGGATGGGCCTGTACACCATCATTTTGACCCTGGTCTCATTGGTTCTGGGGGCCAGCGCCAGCTACTTTTCAGCGCATGCGGCAGCCGGCTTTACGGCCAACCTGCGCAAGGACATGTTTTACCACATGCAGGACTTTTCTTTTGAAAACATTGACCGCTTTTCAAGCGCCAGTCTGGTGACGCGGCTGACGACCGACACCAACAACATCCAGCTGGCCTACCAGATGAGCATCAGAGTTGCCGTGCGGGCGCCGTTCATGATGATCATTTCCCTGGTCATGGCCGCCGTGATCAGCTGGCAGCTGACCCTGGTCTTCGTGGTCGCCGTGCCGGTTTTGGCCGTGGCCATGATCTTGATCATCAAGAACGCGCGGCCTTACTTCCCGAAGATTTTCCGGGCTTACGACGAACTGAACCGGAAGGTCCGCGAAAACATCCGCGGGGTGCGGGAAGTCAAGACTTACGTGCACGAAACCGAGCAGATCGAAAACTTTGAAAAGTCGACCAACAAGATCTACAAGCTCTTCAGCCGGGCCATGTTCATCATGGCCTTCAACGGCCCGGTCATGACGCTGATGATCGACGCCGTCATGCTGGCCCTGTGCTGGTTTGGCTCCAAGCTGATCGTGGGTCACCAGCTGGCAACCGGCCAACTGGTCTCCATGTTCTCTTACACGATGTCGATTCTGATGTCCCTGATGATCCTGTCAATGATCTTCACCCAGCTGATGATGGCCCAGTCCAGCGGCCACCGGGTGGCTGACGTGCTGACGGCCAAGCCGACGATCGTCAACCCGAGCCGGGAACCGCTGACCAGCGTGACCAACGGGGAAATCATCTTTGACCACGTCGACTTCAAGTACGACAAGGATGATGCCGCGTCCGCCCTCAAGGACATCAACCTGCGGATCAAGTCTGGGGAAACCCTGGGGATCATCGGGGAGACCGGTTCTTCCAAGTCGACCCTGATCTCAATGATTCCGCGCCTTTACGACGTGACCGGCGGGGCAGTCAGAGTCGGCGGGCACAACGTGCGTTCATACGACCTCAAGACCCTGCGTGACAACGTGGCCGTGGTCCTGCAAAAGAACGTCCTGTTCTCCGGCACGATCAAGGAGAACCTCAAGTGGGGCAATGAGAACGCCAGCGACGAGGAAATCGTGCGGGCAGCCAAGATCGCCCATGCCGACGGCTTCATCCGGGAAATGCCGGACGGCTACGACACCATGGTCGAACAAGGCGGCAACAACGTCTCCGGCGGGCAAAAGCAGCGGATCACGATCGCGCGGGCGCTGTTGAAGAAGCCGAAGATCCTGATCCTGGACGACTCGACCAGCGCCGTGGACACCAAGACTGAGCGTGAAATCCGCGAGGCCTTGAAGCGAGACCTGCCAGACACGACCAAGATCATCATCTCCCAGCGGATCGTCTCCATCAAGGACGCCGACCGGATCGTGGTCATGAATCACGGGCAGATCGAAGACATCGGGACTCACGATGAACTGATCAAGCGCAACGACTTGTACAGCTCAATCGCCAAGTTCCAGGAAGAAAACAGCAAGTAGGTGATTGATCAATGACGAAAAAACAAGACCAGCAGCCGTCGCAAATGAAAATTTTGCTCCGGCTGATCAAATATGTCTACCGGGTCAGCCCGGCATCTTTGATCACTTCCTTTGTGTCAGTGATCATCAGCGCGGCTGCTTCGGTACTGGGTTCCCTGTTCATTGAGCAGGTAATCGACAAATACGTCACCCCGATGCTCAAGCAGTCGCGGCCGGACTTCGGGCCGCTGTCAAGAGCCATCTTGATGATGGCCGGCGTTTATGCCATCGGACTGGTGGCCAACTATCTCTTTACCCTGCTGATGATGCTCTTGTCCCAGCAGGTGCAAAAGCAGATCAGAAATGAAATGTTTACGCACATGCAGCGCCTGCCGATCGCCTTTTTCGACCAGAACGAATACGGCGACATCATGTCGCGCTACACCAACGACATTGACACCTTGATGCAGATGATTTCCCAGGCTCTGCCAATGTTCGCGAACTCGGTCTTTACCGTGCTCTTCGTTTTGATCGGGATGTTCTACCTCAGCTGGCAGCTGACCCTGGTTTCCCTGGCAGTCGTTCTGCTGTCCTTGGGCGTGGTCCGCTACCTGACCAAGAGATCCAGCTACTACTTCGACCTGCAGCAAAAGACCGTCGGGACGGTTAACGGCTACAACGAAGAAATGCTGAACGGCTTGAAGGTCATCAAGGTCTTCTCCCACGAGCCGGAAGCCAAGGAAGGCTTTGACCGCTACAACGAGCAGCTGCGGATTGCTTCAGGCAAGGCCAACACTTATGCCACGATCCTGTTCCCGATCATGGGGAACATCGGCAACCTGCTCTACGTCCTGATCGCTTTGGTCGGCGGGACGGCCATTCTGGCAGGCAACGTGCCGCTGACTCTGGGGGCGCTGGCTTCCTTCATGCAATTGTCCAAGGCCTTTATCCAGCCGATTGCCCAGATTTCCCAGCAGCTGAACACGATCGTTCTGGCCATCGCCGGGGCGCACCGGATTTTTGAACTGCTGGACGAAACTCCGGAAATCGACGAAGGCACGGTTACCATCGAGGAAAAGCCGGGCGTCAAGAATGCCTGGCAATGGAAGGTGCCGACGGAAGGCGGCTTCAAGTACGTGCCGGTCAAGGGCCACATCGTCTTTGACCACGTCAACTTCGGCTACGTGCCGGGCAAGCAGATCCTGCACGACATCTCCCTTGATGCCAAGCCGGGCATGAAGGTTGCCCTGGTCGGGGAAACCGGGGCCGGGAAGACGACGATCTCCAGCATGATCAACCGCTTCTACGAAATCAACTCCGGGACGATCACTTACGACGGCATCGACATCCAGAAGATCAAGAAGGATGACCTGCGCAAGTCGGTTTCGATCGTTCTGCAGGAAACGCACATGTTCACCGGCGACATCATGGAAAACATCCGCTTCGGCCGGCCGACTGCCTCAGACGATGACGTCTACCAGGCAGCCCGCCTGGCCCGGGCCGACGAATTCATCCACGAGCTGGACGACGGCTACGAG
>NZ_BOCG01000448.1 GCF_016587775.1 Lactobacillus nasalidis
GTCAGAGCAGATTCCATCAGCCGTTGGCCTGTCAGTTTTCGTCAACCCCAACGACACCATCGGGGCAGCTGGCGGCTTCTTGCTCCAGGCGCTTCCAGGGGCAAGTGAAGAGCTGCTGAAGGAAACGGAAGACCGGATCAAGGCCCTGCCGCAGCTCTCATCCGCCTTTTTGGACGGCATGACGCCAGAAGAGCTGGCCAAGAAGATTCTGGGCGATGACTGCAAGATCCTGGAAAAAGACGAGGTTTCCTACCGCTGCGACTGCTCCAAGGAAAAGTATGCTGAAATGCTGGAAACTTTGAAGGGCAGCCAGCTCAAGGAAATGATCGAAGAAGACCACGGAGCCGAACTGGTCTGCAACTTCTGCGGGGACAAGTACAATTTCACTGAAGAAGAGCTGCAGGCCATTTTGGACAAAAAGCTGCAAAAATAATTTTTCTGACCTTGACGGAAGTTAAAAGTTCCTTTATGATCTACTTATAGTTAAATGAAACAAAGCTTAAGAAGATGAGTAGTCAGGGAAAGCCTCTACAGGGAACTGTTGGTGCTGAGAAACAGGGGGCGGCAGCTGGCGAAGATGGTCTTGTGTTGGCATGATTCCGGCGAGTCACTGATAAGCCGGGTCCGCTTAACGCCCGTTAGCGCGTTCAGATCTTCTGACTGGAAGACTTTGAGGGCCCTGGCTGTGAAGCCGGGCTGAACAAAGGGTGGTAACGCGCAAAGACGTCCCTTGGCCTCTGGGCCAAGAGGCGTCTTTTTTTCAGGCAGAGCATCTGCTGAGGAAGCATTTTGCTTTGAATGACGGGTGGTAACACGCTATTGGCGTCCCTGAGAGTTAATCTCAGGGGCGCCTTTCTTTTTGGGCTTGCTGTGTGTTAATTGTTTGTTTTTGTAGTAAAAGTAGTAAAAATGGAGGAAACCATGACCTTGAAGAAATTTACCGCCGCCGGCTTAGCCGCTGCTTCCGCGCTTTTGCTTGCCGCTTGCGGCCAGCAGAACAGCAATTCGAAGACCAAACAGGTGCTTAACTGGACGGAAAGCGCCCAGATATCCACCCAGGACCCGTCGTTGACGACGGACTCAACCTCTTTCCAGGCTCTTTTGAATACCCAAGAAGGCCTCTACCGCCTGGACAAAAAGCAAAAGACCCAGCTGGCCCTGGCCAAAAGCGCCAAAGTCACCAATGGCGGCAAGACCTATACTTTCGTCTTGAGAAAAGCCAAATGGTCCAACGGTCAGGCAATCACGGCCAATGACTTTGTCTACTCTTTCAGAAGAACCTTGAATCCTAAGACCAAGTCCTCCATGGCCTTCTACCTCTACCAGATCAAAAACGCCGAAGCCATCAATGCCGGCAAGAAGTCCGTGACTAGCTTGGGCGTCAAGGCCTTGAGCAAAAACAAGCTGCAGATCCAGCTGGTCCGGCCGGTATCTTACTTCAAGCTTCTGCTGGCCTTCCCGCTCTTTTTCCCGGAAAACCAGCAGTTTATTGAAAAGGTCGGCAGCAAGTACGGGACGGCAGCCAAGTACACCATTTCTTCGGGTCCTTTCAAGCTGACCAAGTGGACCGGGTCCAACAAGCAGTTCGCCCTGGTCAAGAACCAGAACTACTGGGACAAAAAGCACGTGAAGCTCGACAAGATCAACGAAACCATCAGCGAAAGCTCCTCGACGGCCTACAACCTCTACCAGGCCGGCAAGCTGGACGAAACCTACCTGACCGGCGAGCAGGTCAAGGCCAACAAGGGCAAGTCCACCTTCTACGACCGGCCGGCCTCCGCCATCCAGCGTTTGGAACTGAACCGCAACAAGGTCAAGGCCTTTAAGAACTTCAACATCCGCCGGGCCTTCTCCCTGGCCATCGACCGGAACAGCCTGGCCAAGGTCTTGAGCGACGGGTCAGTTGCCGCTAAGGGCTTCGTGCCGTCCGGCATGGGCAACAACCCGACGACCGGGGAAGCTTTTTACAAGGAGGCCTACGTCAAGGAAGCCGTCAGCTATGACCTGAAGCAGGCCAAGAAGTATCTGGCCAAGGGCTACAAGGAATTGGGCATCAAGTCTTTGAACCTTGATTTGACGGTCAGCGACACCGACAGCGCCAAGCAGGTGGGCGAATTCCTGCAAAGCAAGCTGGGCGAACTGCCAGGCGTGAAGATCTCGGTGACCACCCTGCCTTACACGACCCTGATTTCCCGGCAAAGCGCCGGCAACTACCAGCTGACCATCAAGAACTGGCAGGCTATTCTGGGCGATCCGATCAACTTCCTGGACGTCTTTGAAAAGAACTCCAGCTACAACAACAGCGGCTACGACAGCAGCGAGTACGACAAGCTGCTTGATGAAGCCGAAAACGTCTACGGCAACAAGCCAGTTCAGCGCTGGAAGCGGCTGGTGGCTGCCGAAAAGCTGCTGATGAA
>NZ_BOCG01000449.1 GCF_016587775.1 Lactobacillus nasalidis
CACTGCAGCTGCTAAGCCTAGTGCCAGCACTGCGGCTGCCAAAACTGCCAGCGCAAGCAAGGCCGTCAAAGCCACCAAGGCGCCGGCGCTGCAAAGCGCCCAGAAGGCAGTCACGGCCACGGCTCAGCCAACCAAGAACGCCTTCAAGACGACCAACGGCCAAACCTACTACTATGACGCAAACGGCCAGGTCGTCAAGAACCAGTTCGTCACGGTTAACGGCAAGCAGTATTACGCTGAAGCCACTGGCAAAATCGCCAAAAACACCAGCAAGACCTTGAACGGGATCAAAGTATCCCTTGACAATACCGGCGCTGTCAAGGACGGGCTGGACCATGCCCAGCTGCTGCGCGACCAGACGGAATTTCTGACAGCGGTCAAGCTGAACAAAGGGGTCAAGTACGACTGGACCGAATCCAAGAACGGCTACCAGGAATCAGCTGTTCACGAAATGGCCCAGTTATTGGCCCAAGGCAGCGTCAAGGAAGACAGTTCGGTTATTGCTTCCTTGATGGAAAAGAACAGCTCAATGCAGGGCAAAGTGCTTGCAAGCTTAAAGGCTGACGTTTCGAAAAACAATGAAACTGCCGCCCAATTCGTCAAGGACCTGGTCAGCAAGCTGGGTTCGGCTGACGCTGCAGGAAGCATCGTCGGGGCCGGCTATTACAACGGAACTTTGGCCGGCTTGATCTACAAGGTTGAATCCGTGACCCAGCCAGCGCAGGCTTCATCAACCCTTGCCCCGTCTGTGACTAAGGTTTACGGCCAAGACAAGGTCAGCGTCAAGGACGGCTTGAAGGACGGGCAGGCATTCACGGCTGATGAAAGCAAGCAGCTGCTGGCCAATATCTCTTCATCATTGCTGACCGGCCCGGCTGGAACCGAAATCAGCCAGGACGTGCTGCAGGCGATTGAAGCCGGAATCGGCGGCGATGACACGGCCTATGTCGGCACGAGCAACTATACGGATGCGGCTGGCAAGACCTACCATTACGCCTACTGGCTTGAAGGAACGGACAGTGCTTCCAAGCTGGCCAACTTCTTGGCCCTCAACAAGGGCGTCAAGTACGGGGAAAGCATCAAGGCCAACTTTACCGCGACCTTGACTGAAGGATCCGGCAACAACAGCGACGCGGTCAATGAAACGCCAACCAGCAAAAAGACGGCTGACGAAATCACCGCGGCTTACCAGAACGGGACTGAAACCGGCTTGAAGTATGAAAGCGTCAAGGTGGAGAAGATCCCTGGCATGAGCGACGACATGGCCCGCGGGGTGGACGTGTCAACCTACCAGGCCATGCTCAAGGCCGGCGTGAAGTATTATGACTTCAGCGGCAAAGAAGCCGACCTTTTCGACGTCTTGAAAGAAGCTGGCGTCAACTGGGTCCGCCTGCGCCTTTGGAACAACCCTTACAATGCTGACGGCAACGGCTACGGCGGCGGGAACACCGACGAGGAGGGCCTGATCAAGACGGCCCTGCAGGCCAAGAAGTACGGGATGAAGGTCCTTTTGGACTTCCACTACTCCGACTTCTGGGCCGACCCGGCCAAGCAGCTTTTGCCTAAGGCCTGGGAGAACCTGTCCAAGGCTGAACTGAACGAGTCAATCTCCCTGTACACCAGCAAGGTCTTGACTGACATGGCCAAGGCCGGCGTGGCTCCGTCAATGGTCCAGATCGGCAACGAAATCACCAAGGGCTGCTTTGGCTACGATGCCGACCAGCTGACCAGCGGCAACTGGACCACTTTCTGGCAAAGCAACTATGGCACGACGGTTGCCAGCTACCTGGCAACCGCGGCCAAGGCTGTCAGAAGTGCTGACAAGGATGCCAAGATCGCTGTCCAGTTTGAAACGCCAGATGTCGACCGCTACCGGATGATCATGACCGTCTTGAAGAACAACGGCGTTGACTACGACTACCTGGGGACTTCTTACTACCCGTTCTGGGGCAGCTCCAACAACAACCCGGACAACCTGTTAAAGGTCCAAGAGATGGCCCAGAAGGAATTCGGCAAGCGGCTGGTGGTCATGGAAACCAGCTGGCTGAACAACGTCAATGACTCAGACGGCACCGGCAACAACATCGGCTATGCTCCAAGCGACTACGCGGTTGGCCCGCAAGGGCAGGTCGATGAACTGACTGCCCTTTACAAGTCCCTGGTCCAGGGCGGCGGCGTGGGCGCCTTCTACTGGGAACCAGCCCAGATCGCGGTCAGAGCCGGCTGGAACAGCTGGAACTACAACAAGCAGCTGGCCAATGTCTACGGGACCGGCTGGGCTTCCAAGTACGCTATCGGCTATGCGCCTGACAACGAAATGTACTACAACGGCAAGGAAACCTGGGGCGGATCAACCTGGGACAACATGGGCCTCTTTGATGACCACGGCTACCCGCTGCAGTCGCTGATGGTCTACAAGGGCATGATGGAAGGCTATACTTCTCCGGAAAACACCGCTTCAGCCGTAACGACCAAGATCAGTGCCGTTTACGGGACTGACGGCGTAACTCTGCCAGCTGAGAATGCTTTGTCTGCTGGACAAAGCGTGCAGCTGGATGACTACTTGAGCCAGGCAGCTGCCGTTTACCTGAACGGGACCAAGGGCACCGCGATCAGCGAAGGCTCTTTGAAGGCCCTCTTCAGCGGCCTCAGCGGCCAGAGCGATGCCATCAAGAGCGCCCAGTTTACTGATGCAGACGGCAACAAGTACCACTGGGAATACTGGCTTGAAGGCGACAGTAACGAGGACAAGCTGGCCAACTTCCTCAAGGCCAACAGCGGCGCTAAATACGGGGATGCCTTGACTGCCAACTACACCGCGACCCTGGTCAAGGACAAGCAGGATTCTGTTTCCGCGACTTCCAGTGCCCAGCCAAGCCTGACCCAGGTCTGGGGGCTTGACGGCGTCACGATCGACAAGCCGCTGGCCGCTGGTTCTGCCCTGCCGGAGGCCGACGTTACGACGATTAACAGCCTGCTGGCAAGCAGCTTGACTGGAGAAAAGGGAGAGGCAATTCCAGCCTCAGCCTGGGACAAGGTCAAGAGTGCCCTGGCCGCCGGCGTCAACGGCAACGATGTCTTTACGGTAACTTTTGACAGCGGGAGCAAGTCAACTTACCGCTATGTCTACTATCTTGACACGACTGACCTGGCAGACCTGAACAAGGACGCCAAGTACGGTGACCCGGTCAAGCTGAACCTTACCGCTTCATTGAAGTGGATCCAGAACCTTTAAAAAAGAAACACGACAGCAAGAAAGCTCTAGCCTAGGCTAGAGCTTTTTGTCGTTGAGATGGAGGTTATTGATATGAAATATGAAATTAAATGTGAAATTAAATGTAATGCTGGCCAGCGCGGGCGCGCCAGCAGATTAATGGATTTTTGGGGAAAAGGGAAGTCGCAATCAGTTACGCCGCTGGCGGACGGGGATCGTTGCTAGCCGCCGGCGGGAGCGCTTGTAGCCGAGCAGTGCCAGAAGCGCCAAAGCAATCGTGACAATTTGAGTAAACAGTTTCAGCATAATTTCTGCCTCCTTTGCTTAACAACAAGTTCTCTTGAACTTGTACTGTAAGAATAGCGGTCAGTCGTGTTCATTTGATGAACATGCTGCTAAGAAAAGCTGTGGAAAAAATAAAGAAAAACTAAAAACAAAAACTCCTGCCATTTCAGGCAGGAGTTTGTTGGATTAACGGAAGTTGGACTTGACAGCGTATTGACCGACAGCAATGATGTAGTATTTCTTGCCGTTGATCGTTACGGCACTGCCGTAAGTCTTGTGCTGGCTGTTCTTCTTCAGAACGTACTTCTTGTAGCGAACGGCCTTGCCCTTGGACTTCTTGTAAACGTAAGCGTTCTTCTTCAAAGTCCGTTTAGTCCCGTCAACGTTGGAAGCAACGATGAACTTGTTTTGGCCGACCTGGTAGTACTTGCGCTTGTTCAAGCTGGTGCTTCCGAAGGTCAGGACCTTCTTGCCTTCGCCATATGAAGTGCTGGTCTTCTTAAGGTCCTTGCTGTAGACAACAGCGCCGTGCTTCAAGGTGATGTAGTGACCGTCAGCGCTCAGGGCCTTGATGTACTTGTTGGTCCCCAGCTTGTAGTACTTTTCGCCGCCCAAGATAGCGTAGGCATAAGCGTAAACCTTCTTGCCCTTCTTGTAGCTGGTCTTGGTCTTCTTGAGGTCCTTGGTGTAGACGGCGGCGCTGTTCTTCAAAGTGATCCAGCTGCCATCAACGTTGGAAGCCTTGATGTACTTGGACGCGGTCTTGGAAACCTTGTAGTACTTGACGCTGCCCCGGGTCAAAACGCCGTAGGTGGTAATGGTCTTGCCAGCCTTGATGGACTTGTCCTTGGTCTTTGCGCCGCTGCGATTGTAAACGGCTGAGTTCTTCTTGACCAGCTTCTTGGCAGTGGCGGAAGTTTCAGTGACCGTCAGGTATGCTGAGTCCGGCAGGGCGCCGAAAACGACGTCGGCCGTAAACTTCTGGCCGTTGACCGTGAGTGAAGCAGTCTTTGAGCTGGTTTGGTAGGCGCTGGCAGCGAAGGTGTAGGTTACGCTGCCGTCTTTAGCCTTGCTGGTCTTGGCAGTCTGGCCGTTGATCGTCAGGCTGCTGTAAACCGGGCTGTCCTTGCTGAGCGTGAAGGATACTGCGGAGTCTTCTTGCTCTTGATCGTTACCTTGGCTGCAGCTGCCGTTAAAAAGCTGGCTTCAGTGGAGTAGACGTTGCTGCCGCTGTCGTAGAAAGCAGCAGAGACGGTATAGCTGCCGTCCTTGTATTCCTTGCTGGTCTTAACCGCGGTTGCAGCTTGCGCCTGGCCGGCGGCTTGTGGGAGCAGAGTCAAGCTGGCCGTGGCCAATGACAAAGCAGTCACAACAGATTTAGTAATTTTCTTCATTTTGCCTCCTAAGAATTCCTAGAATATTCTTTACACACTAATTAATTATCTTACTTATTTTCACAAAAAACAATAGAGCGCTTACCAAATTGTCAGCAGCAGAGGCGATTAATTGAGTCAGCCTGGAAAAGGTGCTAAAATCAAGCTAGAAAGTGAATAGCAACATAAGAATTCAGTGATCAGCCGATCAGAATTCCGAAAGGGGGCATGGCAATGACGAAGAGTCAAGCCAACAAGGCGTACCGAAAGGCCCGGCGGAGCAGGCTGCTGGCTTGTCCCAGCGGCAAGCGGCCGTTTAAGACGAAGTTTGACGCCGATCTGTTTCTCTATCAAGAAGAAGTGACCGTTCACCTTCGTGAAATCAACCATGAGCACTGGCGGCCGATGCCGATTCGGGCTTATCGTTGTCCTTATTGCGGAAATTATCATGTAACCTCGATGCCGCTGGAGCGCTATGAGCAGCTGCACGGCAAAACACGTGAGCGGACCTAAGGGCCCGCTTTTTTCTTTGCATTTGCTAAAATAGAATTTAAGTTAACCAGAAGAAGGGACGGAAAAACATGAGCCGACTCAACGCTTATTTTTACGATATCGAATCTTTAACCAACGCCTTTACCCTGTCCTGCTACCGGCCAGATGACCAGCGGGTCGACATCTATTATATAGTCGACGATCCCGCCCTTAACGACGGCGACAGCCTGGACTTTAAGAAAGCGGCTGCCAAGCAGATCAGGGAGAAAAACCAGAATTTTAAAGGGGAGATCTACTACTTCAACCTGCGTTCAGCTCCTGCCGCCGCCCGCCTGGCCCAGACCTTCGGCTTGTCGGATGCCCAGTACGTCAACGATCCCCAGGCGCCATCGTCTTTTCCGGACCAGTTCCGTCCGGTCTGCGACACTGATGAAGACTACCAGGAAGCAGCGGCTCCTTACTTGATGGGCTACAACTCCAGCAATTATGACTTGACCATGCTGGCTTACTACTTCACCCGCTCCTGGCAGCCCGGCCCCAGCGGCAAGCGGGACCAGTTTGAAGCCGTCACGGCCAGGGAGATGCGGGAATTTAACGACGAGCTTTTCAGCCGCTATATCGGCAACATGCGCCTGCGCCTTTGGCAGGACAAGACGATGGGTCTCGTTGCCAAAAATTTCCAGATGAGCGGCCGGCACCTTGACGTGGCCCAGCTCAATGAACGGCAAAGACGGGTGGGGCTCAAGCGCCTTTTGGGCCTCTTGGGCTGGCAGATCCTGGAAAGCGACAAGCTCAAGCCTGGCCAGGACTACTTGTCCAGCGCTGAAGAACTGGCTGACCTGATCGCCTACAATGTCTCTGACGTGGTCAATCTGAAGGAGCTGTTCTGCCACCCTTACTACCAGGGCCAGTTCATCTTGAAAAAAGGCCTGCTGGCCCGGTATCCGGACCTGGTCTACCAAGAAGACGGGCAGAGCTACAAGCCCAAAATCGGTCCGGAATTCGTCAGAAAAGACCGCTTGACCATTGATTCGACTTCAGCCAATTTTGCCCGCCGGACCCTGTGCCCTTACGGGCGCTTAAAAGACGACCGGGCAGTTTCCTTTCTTTATCCGGCAGCCAGCGTGGCAGAAAAGACCGGGGAAAAGCAGCGGGACATCCTGGAAGAAAGCCGGGACTTTTTCTACAAGCTTTTCCCAGATGAACGACTGCGGCGGAAGTTTGACCGGGTGTATGACTACTACAAGCAGTTTGCCGGCAAGAACTTCAACCCTTCCAAGGAATACCAGGAAGACTACGGGGATGAGGCCCTGCCGGTCAGCGACTTGAGCGAGATGGAGAACACGGACACCAACCTGTTCTACTATCAAAAGGACGGCCAGCCCTCGACCTGCTACATTACTTTTTCCGTCGGCGGTCTGCACGGGTCTGAATACAACCGGGAGCTCTTTTTAAAAGACCATGCCCTCTGGGAGAAAAAGCAGGCCGACCTGGCCTACGTGCAAAAGCTCTATCCGGATCCCCTCGACTTGCGCAAGGCCCGGGAAGTCACCCTGCCAGACGGGCGGGTGGAGAAGTACCAGACCTTCCTGACGGCCAAGGCCACCATCAAGCTGATGGAGCAGACCGATCCGGCCGACCGCGGCCAGTTCTGGCGTGATTTCAGCCAGGATGAGCCAACCGTCTTCAAAAAGCAGGGCAGCCGGGTCAGACTGGACGACCGCTATGCCTACACATCCAGCGACCTGACCAACCACGAGGACTTTACCTCTTATTATCCAAACATGCTGCGGCGCTTGAACGCTTTTTACAATGACCGCCTGGGGGAAGACCGCTACACGGCGATTTTTGAAAGAAAGCAGGAATTGGACCAGAAGCGCTCAGACCCTAAATACAGTTCAGAAGAGCGGCGGATGTTCAACATCGAAAGAGAAGGAACCAAGCTGATCCTGAACTCAGCTACCGGGGCCGCCGACCCTAGAGAGGGGCAGGTACCGTCTTCCATCAGAATGAACAACCGGATCCGGTCCATGCGGATCATCGGCCAGCTGTTCACTTATATGATCGGGCAGGCGCAGACCTACGCCGGGGCCCGGATCGTGTCGACCAATACTGATGGGCTTTACTCGGTCCTGGACGCGGACTTGAACCGGCAGATCCTGGCCAAGGAAGCAGCCGAAATCGGGGTGGAAATCGTTCCTGAAGAACTCTACCTGCTTTCCAAAGACTCCAACAACCGTCTGGAGGCCAGTCCCGACTTAAAGCAGGTCCTGTCTGCCTCAGGCAGCCTGGCCTGCCGGAAAGACACCAGCCCGACCAAGTCCCTGGCCCACCCGGCCATCATCGATTGGGCCTTCAGCCGCTATCTGCTGGAAAAAAGAAGCGACCTGACGGCGCCCTTTGACTGGCAGGCCGGCCGGCAGATTCTGGAAGAAGCCAAGACGGCTTTTCCTGACCCGGCCCACCGGCTCAGAATGTTTCAAAACGTGCTCTCGGCCAACCACAGCCGGGAGCGGGCCAACTGTATTTTTGGCCTGGGGGATGCCGGCCAGCTCTTGATCCTGCAGCGCTACAACCGGGTCTTCATCTATCAAGACGGCCTTTCAAAGACCGTGCACCTGTATTCAGCCGCTGCCAAAAAGCTGACCCCGGCCATGCTGAACAAGAGAAAGCGGAGCGGGGAAGCCGTGATTCAGCACGACCAGCAGGCTTTGGAAGTCCTTAGAGCCAACGGCCTGGGCAAGCTGTCTAAGGGGCGGGAAGCCACTGTTCAAAAGATTCCCAACCTGTCGCCGGACTGGTCCATGCACGTGGAGAACCGGGCCATCAACCTGCTGGCCCCAGAAGAACAGGAAGCCATCCTTGAATCGCTTGACTATGACAAGTATCTGGACCTGATCGCCAGCGCTTATGAAAAGAACTGGCGGAATTTGACGGAATAGGATCCGATCTTATAAAATGGTTAGCGATGCTTAACGGAGCTAAAAAAATAGCATACTGACTTAAAGAAGAGAATAAAAAAGAGGAATAAAAATGAGCAAACAAATCATGGATGAGGCCGGGATCCGCCGGGCTCTGACCAGAATGAGCTATGAAATCGTGGAACGCAACCAGGGGACCGAAAACTTGGTTTTGATCGGGATCAAGACCAGAGGCTGGTACCTGGCCCAAAGAATCGGCGACCGCCTGGCCAAGATCGAAGACCGCAAGCTGCCGGTCCTGTCCCTGGACATCTCCGCCTACCGCGACGACCTCAGCCAGGAAGAAAAAGCCAAGGCCATTGCCAGCTTTGACACTTCCTTTGACTTGACGGGCAAGACGGTCATTTTGGTTGACGACGTCCTGTACACTGGCCGGACGATCCGGGCGGCGCTTGACGCCATCATGGACCAGGGGCGGCCGAGCAAGATTGCCCTGGCGGTCTTGATTGACCGCGGCCACCGGGAGCTGCCGATCCGGCCGGACTTTATCGGCAAGAACATCCCGACCTCTGCCAAAGAAGACGTGCAGGTCCGGGTCAGCGAAATCGACGGCGCTGACGCGGTGC
>NZ_BOCG01000450.1 GCF_016587775.1 Lactobacillus nasalidis
CCGCCGGCCTGGCGGCCGTCAAAGGCGGAACTGGCTGAGCAGAAGAAGCCCGACCAGGCGGCAATCGCCAAGTGGAACGACCAGATCGGGGCCTTTGCCGGCCAGCTGGGCGGCAATGAAGCCGAAAACTACCAAAAGATGGTTGAGGTCAGCCGGCCGGAAGAAAAAGCCCGGCCGGCTTTGACCGACCGCTTCATCGAGTTCGCGGAAGGCAGCCTCAGCTATGAGCAGCTTTCGGCCGTTTTGGACCTGCTGCCCCTGGACCTGGTCTTTGTGGACAAAGACGACGTCATCCGCTACTTTGGCGGCAGCTGCGGCTTTTATCCCCACTCCAAAAACGACCTGGGCATGAACCTTTTCAGCATTCACATGCCCAAAAGCGTGCCCAAGGTCAAGGCCATTGTCGACGACCTCAGAAGCGGGCGCAAGGACAAGCATGCCTTCTGGTTTGAAGTCCGGGGCCGTTTTGTCTACATCCAGTATTTGGCGGTCAGAAACAAGGCCGGGGAGTATCTGGGCGTTTTGGAAATCCTCCAGGACATTACCGATTTGCGCGCCTTGCAAGGAAAGAAGAAAGAGTTGTAGAATTATAATAAAGAGAGAAGCCATGACTTGCTGAGTCGTGGTTTTCTTATTGCTTAGAGATTTTTTAGTCGTTTTGCTGAAAGTAAGGAGGATGAAAAATGAGAACTAAACACGGACAGAGCCGGTTGCCGGAAATCGCGCTGCCCTGGCTGGTCGTGGCCGAACTGGCTACTTGGATCGGGGCCAGCTTCATTTGGCCTTTGACTTCCGTTTATTTGAACAAGCGGCTGGGGATCAGCCTGTCGGTAATCGGGATCGTCCTCTTCTGCAACTGCGCGGCCAACATGCTGGGTTCGACCATCAGCGGCCGCCTCTTTGACCGTTTGAACCCTTATCCCTTGATTGTGGGCGGGATGCTGCTGGACGCCTTGGTTCTTTTGGCCATGGCCTTCTTCCACGGCTGGCCGATCTACTGGTTCTGGCTGGTCTGTACCGGCTTTTTAGGGGGCTGGAACGGGGCTTTGGTCAATTCCATCGCCACCAGCCTGCGCAAGTACCCGGGCCGCTACGTCTTCAACATCCTCTACTTCTCCCAGAACCTGGGGGTGGTTATCGGGACCTTGATCGTCGGCTACCTGTACGATTATTCAATTGAGCTGCTCTTCATCATCGCCAGCTGCCTGTTCTTGGTCGGCTCCCTGGTTGCCTTCTTCAAGTTCAAGCCGATCGTAGCCTACCATGCCCGCCGGCAGGAACAGAAGAAGACCGGCCAGGCCCCGCTGAAGGCGGAAAAGATGCCGAAGGCCAACTTCTGGATGACCATGGGCTTCTTCATCACCTTGGGGGTAACCTGGCTGATGTACATGAACTGGGAGTCCAACCTGTCCGTCTACATGGTCAGCCTGGGGATTCCTTTCCACCTGTACTCAACCCTGTGGACGATCAACGCCAGCATCATTGTGGTCGTGCAGCTCATCCTGGCCCGCTTCCCGCGGATCTTCAAGAGCATCTACCAGCAGATCTACTTTGGGATTTTCATGTTCGCCGTTTCCTGGCTGACCCTGATTTTTGCCAAGACCTACCCGGGCTTCGTCTTGTCCATGTCGATCCTGACCTTGGGCGAATCAACGGCCTTTTCCGCGATTCCGGCCTATGTCAACGACATGTCGCCGTACTCCAGCAAGGGCAAGTACCAGGGGCTGACCCTGGTGGCCAGCGGGGTTGGCCGGGCCTTTGGGCCGCTTTTTGGCGGGACCTTGATCGACCTCTTTGGCTACAAGACCATGTTCGTGGTCGCCAGCTGCGGCATCTTCCTTTGCCTGCTGGCCCTTTTGCCTCTGAGAGCCAAGCTGAAGGACCAGGTGCAGTTCTTCAAGTAGGGCAGTATTTGCCGATTTTTGAAAAATAAGGCCGGATTTGCGCTCCGGCCTTATTTTTTTGCACTTTGATTGAACTGGAGGGGGAAGAGCTAGTAAAATAAACAGATAGTGAGAAAAGGAGGAAAAAACATGCTCAAAGTTTACGGGACAAAAATCTGTCCGGACTGCATCGCCTGTGAGGCCAGTTTTAAAAAGTACGGCATTGACTACGAATTCATCAATATTTTCGCCACCATGCCGGATTTCAAGGAATTTTTGCGCTTGCGGGATGCCAGTCCCGCCTTTGCTCACGCTAAAGAGCAGGGCAGCGCGGGCATTCCGGCCTGCGTCAAAGAAGACGGGGAAATTTTTACCGACTGGGAAGGCTTCTTGAAAGACCAGGGCTTAGAGCCGATCTGGCCTGAGGAGGCCGACCGGGCCAAGGCAGAAATCGCGGCCCAGTGTGACCTGCGCCAGCACAACTGCTAGATGAAAAACAAGGAGGAAAAACATTGGACAACAAGTTTAAGGTCCGCGGCGGCAGCGGCGACACGACTGTCGTTGACAAGAACGCCCGCCCGCAGGACAACCTGTACCTGGCCGTCAACTCCGACTACCTGGACAAGCTGGAAATCCCGGCTGACCGGTCCCGGATGGGGAGCTTCGACCAAATCGCCGAAAACGTTGAAAAGAGCCTGATGGCTGACTTCGCGGCTTTTGCCAGCGGGGAAAAGGAAGTTCCGGCCGTCCCGAACCTGGACAAGGCCGTAGAACTCTACAAGCTGGCCAAGGACTTTGACAAGCGGAACGCTGACGGGGCAGAGCCGATCCAAGAGGACTTAAAGAAGCTGGAAGCCTTGACCAGCTGGGCTGACCTGCAAAAGGCCGCGGCGGCTTTGGCCAAGGAGGGCTTTGACCTGCCGTTCTCCTTCTCGGTTGACGCGGACATGAAGAACACCAAGGTCAACACGGTCTACTTCGGCGGTCCCCACCTCTTTTTGCCGGACACGACCACTTACGAAAGCCCGGATGCTGAAAAATTGCTCGGCGTTTTGAAAGAGCAGACCCTTAAGCTCTTCCAAATGGCCGGCGTCAGCGAAGAAAAAGCCGCTGAATACGTGGACGGCGCTTTGGCTTACGACCAGCGCCTGGCCAAGGTGGTCAAGTCCAGCGAAGAATGGGCTGACTACCCGGCCATGTACAACCCGATTTCCCTGGCTGACTTCAAGGGCAAGTTCACCAGCTTCGACATGGGGAATTACCTGAAGGAATTTTTGGGCGAGGAACCAGCCGTCTTGATCAATACCGAACCGCGCTACCTGGACCAGGCGGAAGGTCTTTTGAACGAGGCCAGCTTCAGCGAAATCAAGGGCTGGATGCTGGTCAAGTTCATCAATGACGTGGCTTCATCCTTGTCCCAGGAATTCAGAGAGGCTGCCTTCCCGTTCAGCCAGGCTCTGACCGGGCAGCCGCAGCTGGCAAGCGGCGACAAGCAGGCCTACCGAATCGCCAACAGCAGCTTCAGCGAGGTCGTCGGCGTCTACTACGGGCAGACCTACTTCGGCGCTGCCGCCAAAGAGGACGTCCTGGGCATGATCAAGCGGATGCTGAAGGTCTATGAGGATCGGCTGGCCAAGAACGAATGGCTGTCCCAGGCCACCAAGGACAAGGCGATCGTCAAGCTGCAGGCCTTGATCCTGAAGGTCGGCTACCCGGACAAGATCGAGGAGATCTACAACCGCCTCCAGGTCACTCCAGCTGCAGCAGGCGGCAGCCTCTACAGCAACTTGCAGGCCGCCGGCCGGGAAAGCATCAAGTACAGCTTGGAGAAGCTGCACCAGCCGGTTGACCGGACCGTCTGGCTGATGCCGGGCAACCTGGTCAACGCCTGCTATGACCCGCAGAGAAACGATATTACCTTCCCGGCAGCCATCCTGCAGGCACCGTTCTACAGCAGCGAGCAGAGCCGGGCAGCCAACTACGGCGGCATCGGGGCAGTGATCGCCCACGAAGTCTCCCACGCCTTCGACAACAACGGGGCCCAGTTTGACGAATTCGGCAACATGAAGAACTGGTGGACCGAAGCCGACTATAAGGAGTTCGCCGACCGGACCAAGGCCGAAATCGCCCTCTTTGACGGGCTCAAGTTCGGTCCGACCACCCTTAACGGCAAGCAGATCGTTTCGGAAAACATCGCCGACCAGGGCGGCCTGACCGCGGCCATGACCGCCTGCAAGGAAGAAGGCCAGGGGCTGGAAGACTTCTACGCCAACTGGGCCCGGGTCTGGGCACAGAAGTCCCTGGAAGCGGCCATCAAGATGATCGTTTCCGTCGACGTGCACGCGCCTGGTCCCCTGCGGGCAAACGTCCAGGCCCAGTGCCAGGACGAATTCTACGAGACCTTTGCCGTCAAGCCGGGCGACGGGATGTACCTGGCGCCGGAAGACCGGGTCAAGATCTGGTAGTTTTTCTAAAAAACAAAAGAGCAACAAAAAAGCAGTCATTCCATCTATGACTGCTTTTCTGCTGCTGTGTGTGTTTGTCTAATATATGTGTGTGTAAAAGAGGAAAAGAAAAAGAAAAATTAATTCCTATAGGAGAAGCAATTTCTTGCTTCTGACTATGCTTATATAATAACGGTTCTTTGTAAAAAACTTGTGATCAAACTTTTTTGCTTCAATGAAAAAAAGTTTGCAAATTTCTAGAGTGGTTAAGACTTTCTAAACAAGCAAAAAGCCAAGGTCTGAACCTTGGCTTTTTCAGCGGGCTGAAAACTTAGCCCCGCTTGTTTTTCTGCTTTTTCAGCTTGACCTTGTCCTTGTTCAAGACGGTCTTGCTGTAGTCGACCGGAGCGACCCGCTTGATTCTTTCAGGCTCTTGCTTGCCCAGGATCAGCGGTACCCGCTCGATCACCGTGTCCGCGAATTCCAGGCCGAACCACTGGGCCGGATTTGGCGAGAGGTTCTGCAGCTGCACGCGGGCCTTGACCAGCCACTTCTTGTAGGAAGACAGGGTGGTCGACGGCGAGATGACGTCGTTGACGATGACGAACTTGAAGTCGCCGACGTCCCGGCCAGGAGTGGTCGTGTATTCCTGCGGCTGCGCTTCGATTGTGTTGTCCTTGATCAGGTCGTGGACGATCTGGCGCAGGTAGACGTTGACGCTGGTCTGCTTCTTGAAACCAAGGTAGAGCTGGATGTTGATCACGTTCTTGGTCCCGAAGGTGTTGACGGCATATTCAGCGGTAAACGGCTCGTTGGTGACGTTGACGGAGACGAACCAGTAGGCCCGGGCCCGTTTCGGCCGCTTGTCCAGAATCGAGTAGAGGACTTCCCGCTTGATGAACTTGTTGTACTTGACCTTGGCCATGTAGACCAGGTTGTCGGAATAAGTCGGGTAGTTGTCGTCGTGGCTGAGGTCAGTCAGCATGTCCGTGTATTCATCCAGACGGACATAGGCGTTGACGGCTTCGTTTTGGTCCCGGACCTTGTTGCCGAAGTACCAGATCACCATGACCGAAGCGATCAAGAGGGTGATCAAGAGGGAAACGTAACCGCCGTGGGTGAACTTGCTCAAGCTTGAACCCATGAACAGGATGTTGATGGTGCTGAAGAAGATCACGAAGATCAAGTTGCCCAGGTTGTGCCCCTGCTTGAGCACCAGCCATTCATACAGCAGGATGGTGGTCGTCAGCATGGAAATCGTGATTGACAGACCGTAGGCTGCTTCCATGTGGGCTGAGGTTCTGAAGAAGAGAACCAGGGCGATGGTGGTAGCCCCCAGCATCTTGTTGATGGCTGGGATGTAGATCTGTCCTCTTTCGTCTGACGGGTAGAGGATGTTCATCCGCGGCAGGAACTTCAGGTTGATCGATTCAGCGACCAGGGTGAAGGAACCGGTGATCAGGGCCTGGGAGGCGATGATGGCGGCCAGGGTTGCCAGAACGATCGCAGCCAGCCGGATGTTTTCCGGAATCATCGCGTAAAAAGGATTGATTTCATTGGCTGACTTCAGGTTGGTGTTGTTCAGGATCCAGACCCCTTGCCCGAAGTAGTTCAGTGAAAGGCAGACAAAGACGAACGGCCAGGAGCCGATGATGTTGCCTTTGCCGACGTGGCCGACGTCTGAATAAAGGGCTTCGGCCCCGGTAGTGGCCAGGAAAATCGAGCCCAGGATGGCGAAGCCGGCCTTGTTGTAAGGACTAAAGAGCAGCTTGATCGCGTAGTAAGGGTTCAAAGACTGCAGGATCCACCAGTTGCCGCCGATGTTGATCAGGCCCATGATGCCCAAAAAGGCGAACCAGATGAACATGACCGGGCCAAAGGCCTTGCCGATGATGCTGGTCCCCATCCGCTGGATTGAAAACAGGACCAGCAGGATGACGATGGTAATGATCAAGACCGTGGTCTGGTTGCTGACAGGGATGTTGCCCTTGCCAAATTCCAGCCCCTTCAGCCCTTCAATGGCGGTCGTGACCGTCACGGCCGGGGTCAGAGTCCCGTCGGCCAGGATGGCGGCCCCGCCGATCAGCGCCGGCCAGACCAGCCAGGCGGCCCGCTTCCTGATCAAGGCGTAAAGGGCGAAGATCCCGCCTTCACCGTGGTTGGTTGCTCTAAGAGCGATAACGACTGTCTGAACGGTCGTCAGCAGGGTCACGGTCCACAGAATCAGAGAGATCGTGCCGATGATCAAATCGCGGCCGACCGTGCCGATCCCGCCGTTGCCCGCGATGACGGACTTCATGACGTACAGGGGACTGGTACCGATATCGCCGTAGACAATCCCGATCGCAATCAGGAGGCCGGCGGCCGTCATCCGATTGCGTTTATTTTCTACTTCCATAGTAACAAAATACTCCTCAAACTTTAAAAAAGCCTGTGATACACGAACAGCTGAAGTTAAGTCTCGGCTTAAAATCAGCAAGTAAAAAAAGAATGCCATGAGACATTCTTTTTACTGTAATTTTCTTATATTTGGAGTAAAGTTTCAAGTCTTTTAGGACAAACTGCTTTCGATCTTCGCGCGGATGCCTTCGTACCAGTTGCTCCAGTCCTCGTAAGTCGTCATGGCTTCCGGGTCAACGCCGGTTTCCTGGCTCATCTTGTCGAGAATGGCCTGGAAGTTGTGGGCGTGGTCGATCAGCACGTGCTTGACCAGGTTCTTGCGGGAGAACGGCTGGTTGAGCAGCAGGTAGTGGTTGATGTTGACCATGTTGTGGTCTTCGTCAAATTCGCTGATGATTTCCAAGTCGTCGCGTTCGAAAGAAGAAACGTAGAAGTTGGCAAAGTTGACCAGGTAGGCTGGCTGTTCGGCAACTTCGCGTGCTGGCATGGTTACGCGCTCCGGTTCAGGCATCACGATCTTGAACAAGTCTTCGTTGTTGCGGTTTTTCTTTTCTTCTTCTGCCAAAGTTGTAGCTCCTTTTTTAAATTAAAGTCCATAAAGTCAATAGTAATTTTAACGGCTTTAAGCCCAGAAAGCAAGCGCCAGGCCCGGAAAAACCAGGCCTGGCGCCAAAATGAATTATTTGCTTGAGTTCAGATAGCCGTCGACGTCATCCTTGGTGATGGAGCCGATGGTGGTGTGTCCCTGCTGGTAAGCGTAGTTGAACAGGTTGATCAGGTCCTGCGGGCTCCAGCCGGACGTGTCTTCGCCTAGGTTGGAGAGCTGGTTGCGGATCTGCTGCACGTCCCGCGTAGTCACGGTGCTGCCGCCGACCTTGTCGTTGCTGCTGGTGCTTGAGCCTTCAGCCTGCTGGCTGGATGAGCTGGAAGAACTGGAAGCAGCGCTTGAGCTGTTTGAGTCCTGTGAGCTGGCGGAGCTGGAAGCAGACTTGCTGTCTGAGGAAGCTGCTGAGCTGGATGAGCTCGATGAATCGCTCTGCTTGCTCTTGGCTTGCTTAAGCAGGCTCTTGACAGTTGAGCGGACCTTGGCGTAGTAGACCCCGTTGATGTAAGGCAGGTCCAGGATGCTGTTATAGGTTGAGACCGCGCTGTCGTAGTCGCCGTCTTCCATTGAGGCTGCCGCCTTCTTCATCAAAGGCTTGATCTCGCTTTGGTAGTTGTCCTTGACCGCCTTCAGCTGCTTTACCAGCTTCTTGGCCTGGCTGGTCATCACGCTGTAGCCGCCGGTCTGCTTCTGGGCCTTTTGGGCCAAAAGCAGGGCGCTGGAATACTTGACGGTCGTCTTGGCCAGCTTGACGGAATCAGCCAGGTTCTGGGCCTGCTTCTTGTAGTGGCTGGCCGCAGCCGTGGCCTTGACTTGGTAAGCCTGGTCGAATTCATCGGCTGCCTGGCTGTACTTCTTGGCTGCCGCGTCGGCCTTGCCGGCCTGCATCAGGCTGGCGTAGCTGGAGCTGGCGGACTGCTCCTGGCTTTGGCTCTGCCGGTTGTAGAAGTAAAAGCCGGCGCCGCCC
>NZ_BOCG01000451.1 GCF_016587775.1 Lactobacillus nasalidis
ATTCCTCCACGCTCCATCCCATATTTTCGGCTGAGGTAGGTGCCTCTTCTATGATCGTCTACCCATTCGTGGTAGATAGCGAGTTTTATTTCTTTAGTGTATTTAGTCATGAAAATAACCCCCGAAATTAGTGTCCTAATTTCGGGGGTCATATCATAGCGGGTATTTTTTGCTGGCTAAAGATAAGGCGCCATTTTCTGGTAAAGCTCATCCAAAGGCGCTGGCTGGCTGAACAGGTAGCCCTGGGCCAGATTGCAGCCGGCATCTTTAAGGAAGTCAAACTGCTCTTGGCTTTCAACTCCTTCACAAACAGTCCTGATGCCCAACTGTTATGCTCCTGAAAAATTTCGATAAATTTAACTGCTTACATAATGATTCTAGCATATATCTTTAGGCCGCTGACCAGCAAAGCGGGAGGGAATGCCAAAAGTTAAATCCAGGTAAAGCAAGCTGCTGGCAGGATGAAAACGCTGTCTTTTAGTCCTGTAAAAATTAAGTTAACTAAGCAAAATAAACTGAAAAAATAAAGTCAAGGCTTGCAATAACTTTGAAATTTTGTTAAGAAACCGGCCTACTTTAAGATAAATTAAGTATTTTACAAATATGGCCTTTAAGCCCTGTTATATCAAGGTTTCAATAGGCAGGCGGGAACCGAACGGGAACCAAGACATAAAAAGAGCACGTTTTTGATCTCAAACGTGCCCTTTTTTTGCTGTTTAATTGGATAGTTCATCTAGGATTTGTTCAATGTGGTCATCGCTCTGTTGCCTGAGTTCGTCAATCAAATAGGCATACGTGTCCGACGTGATCGTCATGTTGGCATGTCCTAGTCGCTTGCTTATAGCATACAACGAGACGCCATGATAAAGCAAGAGGGCAACATGGCTATGGCGTAAACTATGGAAATGAAACCCTCGCTTTGCTATTCCGGCCAGCTTTAAATACTTGCGCAGATTGCTGTTAACAGTGCTCTGAGTTGGCAAGTCACCAATCACGTTGGCAAAAACAAACGGCTGCCTGTTAATCTTCAAGCTACGCAATTCATTTAAGAAATCCTCAGATACCCGGATTGTGCGAATTGAGTGGCTTGTTTTAGGTTTCTTGACCTGCTTTCTTCGTTCGTCATACGTGTGATTAACCTTAATTACATGCTTGTCAAAGTCGATGTCAGACCATTTCAAAGCCGTTATCTCCCCAATTCTCATGCCAGTATAAATGGCCGTCAAGATCATATAGCGGGCCGTCTGGGTTGGTTTAATGCCGTCTTCAAGCGTGCTGATTAGCTGCTTGATTTCAGCGATTGACAGATATTCCACCTTGCGGGTTTTCTTGTCATTCCAAACCATCGTTGACTTCTTCGTAAAATCTACAGAGATCAAGCCGTCATCAATGGCGTTCTGGACGCACGACCTTATAAAGCCCGTCATGATTTGCATGTAAGACTTGGAATGATCTGCGCCGACCTTGTTTACAAATTCTTGATAGTCCCGCCGGCTGATTCGGCTGATCTTGGCTGTTCCGAAAAAAGAAGATACCTGTTTATGTGTGTTCAGATAGACACTCTTTGAACCTTCCGACAATTTCATTAAGCGGTAGGTTTTCAGCCAGTCAAGGTAGTAATCCGCAAATACCGGGTCCTGATTAGAGATCTGTTTCTTTCCCTTGGCAACTTCCATTTCAGCCGCCCATTGCATGGCTTGCCGTTTGGTATCAAAGCCTTGCTTTGATTTTGTGTGTCTCTTTCCATCTACACCATTCCAAGAGACCTTGGCCCGCCATTTTCCGTTTCGTTTCTCAATGTAAGGCATTTTATAACCTCCGTAGTTACAACTACGCTGGTATGAAAAAAGCGCCATGTTGGCGCTATTCTATCTAACAAACCGTTTGCCACATTTCATGCAAACAAAATCAGTTTTCTTGGTTGCTTTGCCGTTTGATCCTGATCCATAGCCCCACATAATTTCACGGCTGAGGCTGAAGTCTTTCCGGTGCACGCCGATGGGCTTGACGTTGTGACTATGGCAATGAGGGCATTTAATAGAGTGTTTCATGTCCTTAATCTGTTGCTTTTGGATCTTTAGCTGATTCTTCTTTAATTGCATGTCCATCTTGTCTGCTTGTGCCTGCGTTTTAGCGGCCTTGGCTTCCTTTTGAAGCCGTTCTTCGTGGATCCGTTGCATCGCCTTGTCTGCGTCGGCTTTGCGCTGTTCAGGCGTCCGTTTGTCTGCAAAAGCCGGGTTAGTGCCAACGATCAAAAAGGTCAAGATCATTGAGACAGTGCCCGGGTGCCAGCCCCAATGAAGGAAAATCATGTTGGCTGCACCTACAAAGAAGCCAATCGTGATGGCGTAAGCAAAGGCGCTTGCTGTATCGCCCTTCCAGAATTTCGGTTCTTTCTTTTCAGTATTTTCTGTTTTCTTCGTTGGAGTAGTTTTCTTGTCATCCATTTTCTTTCACTCTTTCTTTTTTCGACTGCCGAATTTTCGACAGTCGGATTTATCACACACTAAATTTCATCAAATTAACCACCGTGCCAAACATTTTGCTAGGTATTCCAAACGCTGACATAAAGTCATAAGCGTTGTTATAGCTGATTCCCAACCGCTGGGAGTAGGTCCAAATCAATTCGGTTGAGAATTCGTCTGCTTCGTGTTCCTGCTTGATCTTGGCCGAGGGTGAAACGCAATCAAGTTCATGATGTGCTAACACGATATGGCCTAGTTCATGGAGAATGACAAAGGGGAGCATTGGCTTAGGATTGGCATTAGGGTTAATGATTACCAAATTATGCTGTACTACGGCGCAAGATTTGAAATCAGGCCGCTGGTAGGTAATTTCTATACCTACACCATAGCCAAGAACAGCATTAATTGCAAAATCGATTGCATTATCCATAGCTGTTAATTCTTGCCTTCGTGTCTTTCAAGAATTGCCTTAATGATTCCCATGTCATCGGGCGAGACCTTGTGACCGTTATAAAGAAGAACCTCCGGATCTTTTGCAAGATCGATTTCTCTTTTTTCAGGCTTTTCTCTACCTAAAAGGTAGTCAGTGGACACGTCGTAAAGTGCTGCTATCTTTGAGATCGTTTCTAGATCCGGTTCACGGCTTCCGTATTCATAGTTGGCGTACTTTTGGAGACTCATTCCGAGCGACTGCGCAACCCGTGTTTTTGTCCAACCTTGGCGCTCTCTCAAATATGTCAGTCTTGTGCTAATGTCAGACATTTTAAGTTTCCTCCTTTTCTCAATACTTTTAAGCACATTTTACGCCAAACTAAACAGTATGAAAAGAAACCACAACAAAAAGTTTAGCAAAAGGGTTGATTCTAAACATAATGTATAGTAGAATGTAAACATCAATAGCTAAACAAAACGTTTAGTGGAAAGGAGGCATTATGTCTGTATTAAGAAACGACGCTCTTGAAATGCTGAATGCAGAAGTGAAGCGTTCAGGCGTCAAAAATCGCTGGATTGCCCAAAAGATGGGCATTTCAGAGCAGTATGTAAGCTTGATTCTAAACGGTAGAAGAAAGCTTACGGCCGACAAAGCGATTGCCATTGCAAAAGCGCTTGGTGTCGACTACCGCATTTTTTTAAAATAAAGTTCAACAAAACGTTTAGAAAGGATATAACGTGAGCGAAAAAGAAATCAAAGCTTTCTCTTTTGAAGAGACCAAAATCAGAGCCTTGCTCATTGATAACCAACCTTGGTTTGTTGGCAATGATGTTGCCAAGGCCCTAGGCTACTCAAATTATCGTAACGCTGTTCAAAAGCATGTTGATGAAGAAGACACCCTGCGTACCCAAATCGAGTACGCAGGTCAGCGCAGAGAAATGACGTTAATCAACGAATCTGGACTTTATGGTCTGATTCTTTCATCTAAGTTGCCAACCGCTAAGGTCTTCAAACATTGGGTGACCAGCAAAGTATTGCCAGACATTCGTAAGACTGGAAGCTACCAAAAGCCTGACAGTTACATGATCGAAAACAAAGTAGAACGGGCCAAGCGTTGGATTGAGGAAGAGCAAGAACGGGAATTGGCACAAAAGCAACTCAAGTTGCAAGCACCAAAAGTTGCCTATTACGACGAGGTAATCGACAAACACGGCTTAACGAATTTCCGCCGGACAGCTCAATTACTTAACTTGAAAGAAAAGAAGTTTATCAACGCTTTGTTAGACCGCAAGTACGTCTACCGAGACGCTAACAAACGTCTTCAACCATACGCTCAATACGTTGGCCGCTACTTTGAAGTGAAGGACACCCATTCCGGTTTTCCCCAAACGTTCATTACACCAGAGGGCAGATCACGCTTTAACAAGATTTTGAAAGGAGACAACAATGAATCTGATTAACGAAAATGCCTTGGCTGAGATGATCGCCAAGGCAGTTCAAGAGCAACGCCCCCGGCTGGAAGAGGACTTGACCGGCCGAACAATCGGAATCAATGAGTTCCGCCGTAAATATTGCGGTGGAAAGTCAGCAGAATGGGTCAGAACCTTTGTCTTTGATCGATTCCCTGAAACCGATTGGGCCAACGGCGGCTGGTGTGTCAACCCGCACCGGGCCGAGGGGTCAAGGGGGACCATCATTTTTGAAAAGCGGGCGGCCGCTTGGATTGAAGAACACCAGTTAGAAATTGACTGGAATGAGCGGTTGGCAAAGTGAATTAGGAGGTAAACATGATTTCTGTAATTGAAGGCGTTGCTTGGTTTGTGTTGGGTCTGTTGGCCGGTGTCGTCATTGGCGACCCGGATAAGAAGAAGTATTTCAACTAGAAAGGAGGTGGTTTGGTGTCAAAAGAGACAATCAAAAAGCTGTTGGAAGCGTCAAACGCATTCACGACGGCAAACAAAAAGCGCTCCCGGTAAGGAAGCGCAGCGAGACAATCTAATATCTAATAAATCTACAAAGGAAGTGTACCACAAAATGGAGCAGATTGAAAACCACATGATTGTTGAAGCCCGGCAAAAGTTCATCATGGAGCAGGCCGCCGAGCTTATGGACGTTGACAACCCCGACGAGGAAGCCCAACGGGAATACCTGATTGACGAGATCGACCGGACAACGGTTGTGGGCGTCCTGTTAGAATCCACGGGGCTTGGAAGCATTGAAGACATCGGGGATTTCTTAGCCGACGCAACGCTGGACGACTTAGAAAGCCTGTTGCACGACATTGAAGACTATGAGGAACATCATGACGATTTCTGAAATCTTAAAGAGCTATCAAGACCAGATAATCGACCAAGTCAGCGAGCTTGAAAGCCGTCTCTATGTTGAGGCGGTTGAATCGAGTAAGTCGCCGGCCGGGTCGATCAGGTACTTAAAGAAATTGAAAAGCGAATTGCCCGACACTTATGCGGGAACGATTGAACAGGTCGTTCAGTACGCACTAAGCGCAAAGGCGATTGACGATGTTATCAGCAAGGTCTATGACGAGGCCTTGAAGCAGGAATGGAGACAGAACGATGACTGAAAAGAAAGTACCTACCATCACTTTGATTCAATCAGAAATGAAAGTAGGCAAAAGCAAAGACAACGATTTTGGGCATTACAAGTACCGGTCAGCGACCGACATTTACGAGGCGGCCAAGCCATTGCTTGTTAAGTACGGGGCAAAGTTGCATGTCGACGAAGAGATCAAAGAGATCGTCGGGCGTGCAATGACCGTAGCAACCGCAACCTACACCGACGATGAAGGAAGCGTAGTTGTCCACGGTTACGCAGAGCTTTCCATGCACAAGGGAATGAGTCCCGAGCAATGCATGGGCACGGCTTCAAGCTATGCCGTTAAGTATGCCCTGCTAAAGCTGTTCTTACTGGACGACAGCACCGACGCAGACTCTTTGGACAACACGGACGACCGCAATTCGCAGCCGATCCGCCCAATCAAGCGGCAGACACCCGAACAGAAACGGCTGCGGGCAGAAGCGACCGCCAAATTTGAAGCCAAGCAGGCAACCAAGCAGGAAGCGGCAGGCGTGATCGTTGACGCCAACGGAACGACCTTGCTTCAACTCTATGCGGAAGCCATGCAAGCCGGCAAGGGCAGTCCAAAGAGTCAAGAGCTTGACGCATGGGCGCACCAATCAGCGCAAAACATGGCTCTTGTTCAAAGAGTGCAGGCAACGGGAGCTTGGAAATGAGGCATTACGGAGATGATGCCCCTTTTCTGGACGTTGTTTACGTTCGGACATGGCTGAGGGTCAATCACGTTTCAGCCCGCAAGCTTTGCGAAAAGGCTGGAATTGATAGTGATCTCCTTTCAAAGTGGTTTCACTACCATAACAAGCCAAGCTTGACCATGGCCCGCTACTTGGCCGAAGCAATGGGTGTGAGTGTCGTTGACATTCTTGTTAGCCCGGAAGAAGTCCCGCCAAGCGTACGCCGGGCAGACGAACGAAGGAGACAGCACAAGCGGGCTTATGCCCGGGAGAGACGGAGGAAACAATGAGCGAATTTGAAGGCAGTAAATTCTTTTTGATGATTCCAACGAAGGTCTCACGAGACCCGGAGCTGTTGAAGAAGCCAAAAGCGATCATTCTGTTTGGTGAAATCTTCACCATGCTGAACGCAACGGGCAAGTTCTACATGTCAAACGGCCTGTTGTGCGAACGGCTTGACTGTAAGAAGACAGCCCTTAAAGGCTATTTGAACTTGCTGGAAGACAGAGGATACATCAAACGGCAGGTTGTCTATAGCGATGACAAAAAGCAGATTCTTGGAAGATATATAACCCTTGGCCCTTCACTAGGTCGTGGGAGCGCCCAAGGGTTGGCCGAGGACACGACCGGGGGTAGGTCGCAGGCGCAACCGAGGGTAGGTCGCAATGACGACCCTAAATATATCAATTTAAGAGATCAAGAGAATATATCAGTAGAAGAGGATAGAGTAGAGCAAAGCTCTACCACCCCCGCTGAGAGAATCCCTTATCAACAGATCATTGATTACCTTAACGAGAAAACAGGTTCTCGCTACAAGAATGTGGCAGGCAATCAAAAGATGATTAAAGCCCGTTGGAAAGAAGGCAACCGCCTTGATGACTTCAAGACAGTCATTGACAACAAGGTTGCTGATTGGGCAGACACAGTATCTAAAGACGGCAGAAACATGAATCAATACTTACGCCCGTCAACTCTTTTCGGAAATAAGTTTGACCAGTACCTGAACGAGAAAGTAGAAAAGGACGATACGCCGCCGGAATACCAAGACCTGTTTAAAGATACTTGGGATCCGGACAAAGATGATCTGCCGTTCTAGGGAGGATTAAAAATGACACAGATTCTGTTAGATCAACAAGAGATTTGGGCGCTGATTGGCCGTAATGATCGGCCTTTCAGTGAATGGAAGATCTTACAAACAAGTACACGGCATGCGATGTTGTACACCAGCTATTCAAAAGCCCGTGTACAGTACAAGCGCTTGCGTGAGTACTACGACAAAGACCATCTCAAAATCGTCAAATTCTCGCTTGATAACGATTATCTTGATCGTGTTCAAGCGTCGATGAAAAAGGGGGAAGCAAGATGAGCATTGCAATGGAGGCTTTCCAAAACGCACTGGAAGCCAAAAGAAGCGGGCAGAAGTGCCCTATCCATGGTTGCGACAAGCTGGTGTATTTCTCTTTGAGAACAAAGCAGGACGAGGCTTATTGTCCTGAATGCCAGAATGAGCAGTTATTGAAGATGCAGGCCGAATTCGACCAAAAGGCCAGCCGGTCTATCAACGAAAGAAAGTTCAGAGACAATTCGCTTGTCAGCCCGAAAATGTGGGCATGTACGTTTGACAGCTTTGTGGCCGCACCAAACACCCGGGAGGCGTTCATGAAACACAAAATTAGCCGGGCGGCAGACGCTTTCGCAGCCAAAAACACCGCACACAATGCGGTCCTGTACGGGCAACCGGGCGCAGGAAAGAGCCATTTAGCCATGGCTTTGATGCAGAAAGTGCACAAGGAAAGCCAGCAGACAATGGCCTTTGTCAACATTTCCCGCCTGTTTAACAAGATTAAGAACTCGTTTGAAGACCCGACTGAGTACTGGACCAAGGAAAAGGCAATTCAGATCATGACAAGCGTTGATTTGCTTTGCATTGACGACTTGGGTACAGAGTCTTCAATGGGCCGGCAAGGTCAGGAAGCCAGCCGGTGGGTTCAAGACGTGATCTATGACGTTTTGGAGAATCAAGACAGAATCATCATTACAACAAACTTGTCTGACAAGCAATTACGTCAAGTCTATGATTCCAAGATCTTTTCTAGAATTTTTGCCAATTCGGCAAATACCCGGTTTGATTTCTCAGGCATTTCAGACAAACGGCTGGAGGGCGTATGAGCCTTTTAGCTGAAGCATTCGCTAGAAGCGCTATAGAAGGCCGTAGCGAGGTTTGCAAGGGAATCGTGGTTAAATTATGCCCACGTCTACCGGAAGCCTGTTAAGGCCGTTCTAATTGCCATTAGCGTGATGCTCATGAATCCGGTCAATTACAGCTATGCCGACTATAGCAAGATCAAAAGAACAATTATCGAGATGATGGGACATGAACAGAATTAAGCAATTAAGAGCTGAAAAAGGCTTCTCTTTGCGTGATTTAGCCAACGACTTTTCAATATTTTTAGTCCAGCACGGAAAGAAGCCAATAACTAACGTAACAATTTCACGTTGGGAAAACGAAAAAAATAGCCCTACGGCTGAAATGTGGGGGCTGTTAGCTGATTATTTCGGCGTTAGTGTTGACTATTTGAAAGACGACTGCCCGGTCAGTGTCCGCTTTGCTAAACCGGTTTGGTATTGCTGCACCACGGTTACGCCAATGGGGGCAAAGCGTGTACGGGAAAGAAGGGGGCTGACCCTCAAGCAAGTCTCAGAGGCGACTGGCATCCCGTTGTCAACCATTTCTCAGTATGAAAATGGGAGGCGCAAGACAAAAAGGGAAGTGTTGGAGAAACTTTCGAATTACTACGGAGTGGATCCAAAAATATTGCTTTTTCGAGGGAGACAAGAAACAAGATGAATATTAAGAAAGTGCCGCCAAATTGGCAGCGGTTGGGGTTCAACTCAGAGGAAGAGATGAATCTACACGAACAGAAATACAAGCAGGAAGTTGCCCGGGCTTTTGTACAGATCAAAAACGAAGATTGGGCGCAAAAGATCAAGGCTAGAAGAGAAAAGGAGAAATAGCATGTCAGCAGGAATTAACAACGTTGTATTGGTTGGCCGTTTGACTAAGGACGTAAATTTGAGAACGACCAAAAACGGCACGGCAGTCGGGACTTTCACCTTGGCTGTTGACCGGTCAACGAAGGACGCAGAGGGCAACCGTGAAGCAGATTACATTAATTGTGTAATTTGGAACACCAAATACAGCAAGAAAGCCGAGAACTTGGCAACCTATGCGCACAAGGGCAGCATGATTGGCATTACCGGATCTATCCAAACCCGGCATTACCCGGGCAAGGACGGCAAGGAAGTCTATGTTACTGAAGTGATGTGCCATGACTTTAAGCTGTTGGAAAGTCAACGGTCACAATCAGGGGACTATTACAGCGGTTATAACGCCCCACAGAGCGGTTTTAACCAAGCTCAAGGCAATCAACCACAGCCGACACCGCAAGCCCCACAAGCGGGCAATTTCAGCCGACAGGCGGGCGGTTGGAGTACACCAGCGCAACCAGAGCCGGACATCAACGTTTCGAGTGACGATTTGCCGTTTTAGTTAAAAGAAAGAGAGACCTGAAATGAAAGAGCCGAAAGAACAAAAAGACGAAAAGAAATACAGTTTGGAATTGAATGCGGAAGATTTCGCCGATGTGTTTGCCGGAATCTGGATCGATTACATGGCAAGGGTTGTCAACGACATGGACAATAAGCGGCTGTTGCTGAAAGCACTGAAGTTGCTTGTTATTTACTTGCTGGAAAGCGGCAAGGCTACAGGAAAAGATTTTGGCAAAATTGGCGTTGAAATGATTAATCTTGCCAACGACCCGAGAGAAATTCGGAAAGCCTCAGACCGCTATCAAGCGTTAGTAGCAGACTTTGAAGCCCTTGCTAAACAGCATGAGGATTGACCATGTTTGCAAAGAAATGGCAAAGGGGAAACAACATGGATTCTGATGATTTCAAGAAAGAAATGACGACCGAGTTTTTTGTAAAGCGGTTCAACAAGATTGCCCGCTGGGGTGGCTTTTATGCGAAAGTCAACCCGATCAATCAGCATTTCATTGATATCGTGAGCTTGCGAGAGCGGAAAGTCGTTGGAGAGATTTTTAAATCATTGATGCGTAAGAACTTGTGGAGATGCGAAATAAACTATTCATTTTTCGAAAATATGGTTATTTACATCAACCGGGTTGGCCCGGTCATTTCATTGGACGCCCCAATAGATGACAACATGCAGACGCAAGATGAGCATTCTCGTTTAACCCGCTGTTTCTGGTTCGATTATGGGACTGTTTCAGGGAAGGCGACCATTGAAACAGAATACGGTGAACAGATCGAAGGCTACAGAGTTATTGACTTTCATTTCCCGGACGATTGGCAACGGTGGGGGAGAATGTGGATCTGGGACGGCGAAAGAACAAAAGCGGTATACGCCCACGACATCAAGAAAGTCAGCTTTGACGTTAGACCGCACCGCAAATTGTGAAGGAGAAAAGACATGAACACGCTTGAATTGGCTGACACGCTTACTAGAGTGGCAGAAAAGGAAGGCCTTGACTTGATCGCAGGAATTATTGACGTGAATTTCATCAACATTGTTTCTACCAAGTCAGGCAAGCCATTCGGGACTATGCACACAGCGGTTATCCACCCGGAAACATGGAAGTGCTATACAGAGTTTCCGGAAACAATGCTTTATTTGGTAAAAAGAGCAGCACCGGTTTTCGGCAATAGTAAGGCTGAATGGCCGGGGGGAGGTCTGGAAGGAAAGTCCTATTTTGAGGTAGACACTGGCTATGTGATCGAAGAGGAAACCGTGACGCTGAAAAGCGGTGAGATCTTAAAAGGCTACAAGGTTGTTCCGCCGGTCATTATTGGCGAGAAACGGAATGGGAATTACGACTTGATGAGACAGGAGGCCGACAGAGGCGGAATCTATCTCTGGAAACCCGGAGACGAAATCAAGCTGATTCACAAACGAGACATCAAGAAAGAAAGCTGAAGGAATTACCGATGAAAATTCAAACTAGATTCTATTTCGCTAATGGCGATTGCTTGGACGCAACGGTAGGCTTTGATGAGCTTTGCAAAGTGCTCGATAGTGGCAATGCGCTTTCAAAAGTGTATTTGGTTTATGACAAATCCGGCCGGGAACATTTAATTCCTTGGAGCGCTGTTAGCCATGTTGAAAACCTTAATAACCACTATGACAAGTTAATGGAACACCGTGGCGAAAAGAGCGAATTAGGCGTAGCAGCCGAATTTGTCCATAAATTGCCGTATAGCTGGGAGCTCCCTCAGACGGATCGTGCCGCTGATGTCTGGCAATGGATCAAAACACATCAAAGCTATTTCCCAAAAGAATTTCAGCAGATTTACATCAAAATTGCACACACATTGCTGAAAGAATGGGAGATGTCCAACACGGCAGGGAAAATCGAGGAATTGCAGAAAGAATCAGCCAATATTAGGGAATTGGGCGATGAACAATTACCGGTTATGGTCAAGAGCCTGTATGAGTTTTTGCGGTCAAAAATGCCTGAAATTGAGCGGCAAGTTCATAAATCTACAGAGGAGGGTAAGCATGCTTGAATTTTTCAAGATGGCGTTCACGGCGCTGTTTGCGTTGGCGATAGCAGCGTCTATTGGTGAGGTAGTGCAGTTCATTATTGATGAGGTCAAGGAATTGGAGCAAGACAATGAAGACTAGCGAGTTTATCAAGGCATTTAACAAGGTTGGCAAGCCGCACGGGCTTGTTGCCTATGAGGAAACGTTCATGACTACCGGGGTTGCGGTTGCCTATTTTGGGCAAGGCGTTTACGACAATCCGCCGGTGGTTGCCCGGCTTACAAAAGGCGATGACAATTGGACGTTTTTTGGTGAAGAAACGTTCATCTTCAACACGGAAGCGCTGAAAGTAATGGTTGAATTTGCAGAAACGCCCGAAGAAGAGCGGGAAAAGCCGGAAAGGTATGTAATTCTGAACTGTAAGCCCCAACCGGGTTATTGGGAAGTTTTCCGCATTGGTGACGACAACCAATTTCTGGTATGTTACGGCACCACCAGCCGGGAGAGCTTGGACGAATTGGCGTACACCATGGACGAATTGAAGCAGGAAAAAGAAAGATGGTTGCCGGAAGCGTGGCAAGAGGCTGTTGATAGCATGCTTGTCCCGATTGATGAGGCCTTGGCGGTTGATGTCAAGCCCGGAGGCATTGAAGGAAGAATAGCCACAAGAGTATGACGACATGGATTAGAGACAACGAGAACCCGACTTTGTGGGCAGTAATGCGTCGGGAAGGCCTGACTTGGCAGATCGTGCATAACAGCCACGGTCATGCAATGGTCTATTTGAGCTTACAAACAGCTATGACACAAGCTGACAGGCTGAGACGGCAGGCAGAGCGAGACGCAATTAGAGTTACGAAGTACGACTACAGCGCTGAAATTGTGTATTAGATAAGCAGACAGAGACGAGAGACATGAGACGAGTTAAAGGAGCAGGAAAATGAAAGAAAATGATTGGCTGGATAGCTGGCACAAAGGGCAGGAATTGGCCGGGGAGCTGTTTCTTGGCAGTCATTATGCCGACATCATTGCCAAGGCCAAGACAGCAGCCGTTTTTGGCAAGCTGATTGACAGAGGCATTAAGCCGGAAGACATAGCGGCGATTATTGACGAGGTGAACAATGCAGATTGATTTTGTGGTAAATGGTGATCCGGTCGGACAAGGCCGGCCAAGATTTGCAAGACAAGGCAAGTTCGTTCATACGTACGACCCGCCCAAGTCCCGGCAGTACAAGGCCAAGATTGCCCAAAGCTTTCAGCAGGCTTACATCGGAAAGCCGCTGACAAAGCCGGTTAAGATCTCAATTAAGGCCGTGTTTGGAGTTCCGAAGTCATATTCTAAATCCCGGACGGAAGCTTGCTTGAAGGGCTTAGAATGGCCGACAAAGAAGCCTGACACGGACAACATTGAAAAGGGCGTGTACGATGCCTTAAATGGCCTTGCTTATGAAGACGACAAGCAGATTGTCATGACAAACACCGTTAAGGTGTACGGACCAGAGGCAAGAGTAGAGATTACCATTGAGGAATTGGAATGAGTTTTAAGAATTATAAGATCTATGGCTACACTGTTACGGAGACAGGCAAGCAGATCGTAGTCATGAAAGAAAACAGAGCGCTTATGTCTTTTGACAAGCGATTCTTTACGGAGGACAGACTGGCAGGTTGGCGGTTGTCCCGTGTCTTGCAGGAAATTGAAAACAGAATCATGGAAGAGGTGGACAATGACGGCGACAATTATTAGCGTTAGTTGGGGCTTGTGGATCCTTGCGGTGATCTGGCTGATTCTTAAACCAACGTGGATTAGCACTCTAGCCTTTACAGTGCTAATGATTACAAGTTTCATGTCGATTTATTGGGGGTGCTAGAGAATGAAAGACTATCACGTTTACCTTTCAGCAAAAAGAATTACACCGCAGACAGTCCCGGCCGGGTTTTCTGTATACAACAATTTTGGCAATATCAAAACCATTGTTTGCGGTGACAGCATGGCCGACGGTTATGGCCTTTTAGTGTACGATAGAGGCCTTTCTAAGGCAGTCATGGCTGATTATGCCTTGACCGACATTACAAAGCTTCCTAAGGCGATTCTGAACGATTTGGGGGCGTTTCTATGAGTTTCATGTTAGAAGTTGACCCACAGAAAACCGGCGAGGCAGTGGACAGATACCTGAAACACGATTTTGAACGGTATTTAAGACTTTCCGGCAAGCACCGGACAGACATTAGCAGCCCTTCAATGAACGGCATGCCAAGCGGATCGCCGGGCAATGCGCAGGAAGCCAAGATAATTGAAGGCACGTACGCCGGGCAGGTCGTTAACGCCATTGTGGCAACTATCCAAAATTGTTCAGACTTTGATTACAGAAAGCCTTATAAACAGATTCTGGTTGACTATTACATTAGAGGCTTGCAGAACTTCAAGATTGCCCAAAAGATAGGCTACAGTGATCGGCAATTTGACTTTAAGAAGCGCATGGCGCAATGCGAATTTGCAGACCGGTTCGAGTATTGGAAGATTGTCTATCATGTTCAGGACCAACCATGCTTGCAAATCATGCAAAGGGCCAAAAATTGCGCAAAGTTTGCGGATTAGATGCGGCTGAAACGCTTTATTATAGTATTGTCGAAAGTGATTGAAAGACACTCAAGGCAGGAGATCGCTTTCGATGAGCAGGAATACACATTGAACTGGTTGGCAGAGGGCCAGCTTTACGGCAATAGATAAATGAGATCAAGATCTAACTAAGTCTATGTTGCAAGCGCCGGAAGTGGCGGGTTCGATTCCCGCAATCAGTTTAGCCGCTAGTTGTGGTTGTTAGCGGCTTAGTCTTTTTCAAAATGTCTTTTTTAAACAAGAGCATAGCCCGCAAATACGGGCACTAAGCGACAGCAAAAACCAACATTTTTGTTTTCTACTTTTAATTCAAATAATTTCCGTTTTTACATCGTTTTTCACAACACACATCATTATTTAGTAATAATTGCTTCAAATTTGCATTGGGAATACAAGACTTTGATGCAAATAGGCGCAAGGCGGTTCGAATCCGTCGGCGCTTATAGCCCCGGTTTCACTTTTTCCCGGGGCGACCTTTTGGTATGTAAAATTATTTTGTCATATTTTAAGGTTTCTCTTTCTTTTAAAGATATATTTTTTACTGGTGTGATCCTATTTTTATTTTGTTGATACATCCTTCACTCTTTTGCCGGGTAGTGAACAGTAGATGAGTTTCTCATTGTAATTGCATTTTTGCACTAATTTTCTTTTCCAAAAAATTATTAGCAGGCCTGAGTGGTTCTAGTGTCGGTTCGATTCCGGCACAGGCCTTTGCCCGGACGGTTCCGGGCGGTTGTTGTAATAGCAGTGTCGTTTGACAGTCATTGCTAGTTATCAGCTAGTATTTCAGCCTTGTTGAGGGTTCGACTCCTTCCTCAAGGTTTAGACATGCGATGACCCGGGTAAACTATCAGACGGTGAGCGTGTCATGAGAGAGCTTTCAACCTGCGGAGGTTTGTTACTCTTTATTGCTCAAATAACCCCGATAAGGGGCCTGCTTAGACACGACACGACAGGCAAGAGCAAACATTGCGATGCGTTAGCCGGGTTCGAATCCCGGCGGCGTTATAATTACCCCGCCAAGCTGGACAGCGTTAATTGGCGGGTATTTTTCACTTAGGAGGATATATGGGCGGAAGAGGGAGTGCGCTTAGATCAAAACAGAAAGTGCTCAAGGAAAAGAAAGAGAAACAAAAGGCACCAAAGCTGCAAAAAGACCCGGCTACAGGGGTTTATAAAGGCGAGCGGATGCAGGTTGACCAAGCGGACAACCACAATGCTAATCCAAGCTACCACGGCGGCGTTGAAGGCCGGGCAGAGTATACCGCAAACAAGCGAGCCGCAGATCAGGCTTTCCATGCTTATCTTGATACGTTAAGGGACAAGCTGAGTGGCAGTCAAGGCATGAAACGGGCGGCTGAAACAGCTTTTGACAAAAATGCGACAGCGGTTGGCAAAATGCGGCAGATTGCTAAGGCAAACAAGGCTTACAGTATTAATTGCCAACGGTCTGTTATCGCTTATGAAATGCGCAGACGTGGTTATCTGGTTGAAGCAGAAAGCAACAGCGGCAAGAGAGGGGACATAGGCTACAAAGAATTTAATAGTCTCATTCGGAGCCGTTCAGAAATGATTGTACTTCCAAGGCGAACGACAAAACGACCGGCGACGGTTGACCAAGAATTGTTAAAAGGCCTGCAACCGGGCCAACATGGTATTATTTCTTGGGGTTGGCGGGGAGGCAAGAATGGGCACACAATCAACGTAGAGCGGACAGCAAAAGGCTTGCTTTACGTTGATGCACAAACTGGCAGAAAGGCCAAGACAATGGGCAAGTATTTGGGAAAGAAACTGCTTGGCATGATTGACCAATATGGCTTTACGTTTATGCGATCAGACAATAAAGAGTTTGACATTCAAAGACTAGTAAAAAAATAGCATTGTGCGCCCGGTTAAAATGAAGTAAGGCGAGAAAAAATGAAAGAATTGCTAACTAAAGAAAAAGCACTAGAAGTTGCTGAAAAGTATGCAAAAGAAAACGGCCTGATTCTAGGCAGATACATTGGCGAAAGCTTTCAAGCATTAGGAAGCAAGAGCTATTGTTGGCTTGTGGACGACCCGACGATTGAAAACAAGTTTATTGGCTGGCCGTTCTGGCTGGCAGTAAATGAGCTTGGTTCAGTCTTGGTAGACAATGATCCGCTTGATGATTTAACAGGCGGTGATGAGATTGAAGATAACGAAGATGATGAATAACACGGAGCGCTAAATCAGCGCTCTTTTTTATTGCCTAAAGGAGGGATAAAATGGGTGGACGAGGTTCTTATTATGGCACAACCCGTAAAAGCAACGTGATTTCCGTTGAAGAGTGGAAAAAGCGCATTACGGACTGGAGAAATAAGGACTACATGAAACCGGAGGACCGGCCTAAGAAGTCAACGTTTCTCCAACAAAAAGAGATTAGGGAGCTGTTAAAGACTGAAAAGGACGCAAACAAGCGCCGGGCTTATCAGCAATCGGTTGACAACTATAAAAAGGCTTTTGATTTGCTGAAAGCTGAAAAAGATGCGTCAAAGCCAAAGGAAAAGCAGTACAAGACCAGTCCCGAAATTGAAGCCCTTAGACGAAAAGCGAGCGCATGGCATGACGAAGTAGTTAAGCGCTCATGGGCGCTGACTGGTAACACGTCATGGCTTAATGGTGAGGTCAAACGTGCTGAGGAAATGGCGCAGTTTAGCGGGCAAAAATTCGATAGAGCGGCTTATATCAAGATGCTGAAAAAGAACAGAAAGCAAGCTGAAAACGAATTGACGCAGATCCGCAAAGAATACCATGACCTTAAAGCGCAGATTAAACGAATGGGAGGCAAGACGATTGACTTATGATTGTGCAAGATTGGCAAATTAGCGACGTCAAGCCGTATCCAAACAATCCGAGAAAGAACCAGAGCGCTATTAAAGCCGTTGCCAACTCTATTCAAGAATTTGGCTGGAAGCAGCCGATTGTGGTAGATAAAAATGGCGTTGTCATTGTTGGTCATACCAGACTAGCGGCCGCAAAGCATTTAGGACTAACCAGAGTGCCGGTGGTAGTGGCAGACAACCTGACCAAAGAACAGGTTAAGGCCTACAGACTTGCAGACAACAAGACAAACGAGGCGGCCGACTGGGATTTGGACAAGCTGGAAACCGAGCTGGCAGACATAACAGACATCGACATGAGCGATTTTGGCTTTGATATACCGACAGACGACATTGAAGACGATCTGGAAGACGAAGATGACGGCTTTGAAGCGCCATTTCAAAACGCACAAAAAGCCTTGTTTGACGGGGTCGGAGAATATGGGATTCCTGAAATTAAGGGCGTTGACTTTATTGAGCCGGTGGACTGGATCAGCTTCAACATGCTGAATTCGTACAAAGAGCCGGGAGCGTTTGGCGTACATCACTTTATTGACGACTATCAATTTGAACGTGAATGGACGCAGATTGACCGCCAAATTACCCGTTTACAAAGGGCAACGTACGTTACAAGCCCGGATTTTTCTTTGTATGTGGATTTCCCCAAGGCAATGCAGATCTGGAATCATTACCGGAAGCACTGGATCGGGGCTTACATGGAAATGCAAGGAATCAGCGTCATTCCAACAATCGCATGGAGTGATGAATCAAGCTTTGAATGGTGTTTTGACGGAGAGCCAACACACAAGCCGGTAGCAGTAAGCACGGTTGGCGTTATGCAGAGCAAAGAGACGAAAGAAAGCTTTTTAGCAGGTTACAACGCCATGATAGACAGGCTACAGCCAACGCAAATCCTGTATTACGGGCAGATAATCGATGAGCTGAAAGGTGATCCGACGCTGATTCCGATTGAATCGTTTGGCGAGAAAATGAAAAAGAGACTAGGTGAATCATAACAATGGGTGGACGTGGCGCGTATTACGGCCGTAGTTTCTATGTAACACGTTCTGGACATGCTGAATCAGAGGTTAAGAAGAGAGCCAAGACAAAGACCAAGACCGAGAGCGAGGATTACAACACCCCGATTAAGGCCGAGCAGTTACCGAAGCTTGAAGGGTCTGACAAGCAAATTGAATGGGCAAACAGGATCAGAAATGACTTTGTTGAAGCCTATAATTGGTCGATCGAACATAGCAGTAAAGACGAATCTTATAAGCGCTGGGGAGATCTCTTAGATGACCGAGCTTACTTGCTTGGAAAATACGGCGTACTTTCACAGCAGGAATTGCAGGCCGGCTCTTTTAACGACAGCGGGGCAGTTCCACGGTGGCAAAGATATTTGACTATTGAAAAGATGCAAAGCTTTCTCTGGTGGGAGCATGACGACTTAGACAAGGCCGTGGAAAGCGACCGGCGCAAGTCTTTGAGCTTTGCAGAGCATGGAAAGAATGAGACAGCCGAGGAAAAGGCGGTCATTGATGCCCGCACTAAGGCGATTAACAAGTTCTATGACACCGTTAAGAAAGAGTTGACTAGTCAGATTACAATCCTTGACGCTCAGGCCAAATCTAAGATGTCAAAAGAAAGTTTCCGCAACACTTACAAGGAAAACATTAACAAGTATTTCAAGTTTTTGCGTAAATACGGCAGAAACACATTGAAAAACACCAATGCCAGTTGGTGGATCGACGGGTTTAAGAACTCATAGAAATGAAACGGCAGTCAATTCGATTGCTGTTTTTGTTTTGCTTAAAGGGGGGTGACAGATATAGCCAAGCAGAAGCAAACAGCCAAGCCCAAGAAACAGAAGAAATCACGGACTAGCTGGAATCAGTGGTATACGCCGGAAAACATAGAATTGGTTGAAGGTTGGGCAAGAGACGGCCTAAGTGATGAGCAAATCGCAAAAAATATGGGCATTTCAACGACAACCCTATACGAATGGAAAAAGCGACACCCGGAGTTTCTTGAGGCGTTTAAAAAAGGCAAGCAGGTAGTCAACGTAGAATTGGAAAATGCGCTGTTTAAGAAGGCCATAGGGGCTAAGACAACCACGACCACGTACAGGGTATCTAAAGTCGATGAAGGCGTCTTAAAAGCCCGCAGATTGCGTTATGCAGAGCGTTATCTGGAAGAGCACCCGGACGCAAGCAAAAAAGAAGCGTCGATAGCAGCCGTTGAGCATGTTGAAACGCATGAAAAGATTGTTTGGTCCATCGTTGAAAACAAACTACCGCCGGACGTTGGGGCGCTTATGTTCCTCATGAAGAACAGAATGCCCGAAAAGTATCGGGAAAAGAGCTATCAAGAGCTTAACCACGCCCAAGCAGAGCAGGCCAAGGCGCAAGCTGAAAAGGCCAAGTTCCAAGCCGAAATATCCAAGAGACAGCTTGAAATGCTGAACCACATGGAAGATCAAGGCAATCAGCAGTTAGAGCAAATCCTTGATAAGTTGGCAAAGGGGGTGACGGCTGATGACGGTAGCGGATCTGTTGACCAAGAAACAAGCAACGGTGCTGAAGAGTTATCTAACAGACCGGTGGAAGATACTGATTCTGAACGGGGCAGTTAGATCTGGCAAGACTTTCATAAATAACTTTATTTTCATGTATGAAATGAAAAGAGTTAAGGAACTTGCTGAAAAGGAAGGCGAGCCGAACCCTAAATACATTCTGGCCGGGTTCTCAAACGGTACGATCAGAAACAACGTACTTTCAGAACTTGAAAACACATTCGGCATTGAGCTAAGCCCGGACAGAAACGGGCATTATCATATTTTTGGCGTTGAGATTGTCCCGGCTTACACGGGGAATGAAAGAGGTATGCGCTCTATTCGTGGTATGACCAGTTACGGCGCTTACATAAACGAAACATCGCTATCAACGCAATCTGTTTTTCAAGAAATTGTAAACCGTTGTTCAAAGGCAGGCGCCCGGATTATTTGCGATACCAACCCGGACAGCCCCGAACACTGGCTGAAGAAAAACTATATCGATAATGCGAACGACAAGGCCGGGATTAAGTCTTTTCGCTTTACGCTAGACGATAATACTTTTTTGCCTGAGGACTATGTAACATCATTAAAGGCATCAACGCCAAGCGGCATGTTCTATGACCGCTCTATTTTGGGCTTGTGGGTATCCGGTGATGGCGTTGTCTATTCGGACTTTGATAAACAGCGCATGGGCATTAGCAAAGCCCCGGACAAGCCGCTCCATTACTATGTTGGCGTCGACTGGGGTTTTGAACACAAGACCTCTATTGTTGTCTTTGGTGACGACGACGACGGCAATACATACTTACTTGAAGAGCATACAGGCAAGCATAAATATATTGATTACTGGATTGACGTTGCTAAAGACATTCAAAAGCGATACGGCCGGGGAATTAGATATTATTGCGATAGCGCACGCCCGGAGCACGTACAGGCGTTCAGAACAGCCGGCTTGATGTCTCAAAACGCAGATAAATCCATCATGGCAGGCGTTGAAACAGTCGGCTCTTTGATGAAAACAGGGCATTTCTTTTACGTGAAAGACAAAGTAGAAGATTTCCTCGATGAAATTTACCAGTATGTCTGGAATGAAAAGACCGGCGAGCCACTGAAAGAACATGACGACGTAATGGACGCCGTGAGATATGGAATTTACACCCGACACAAGCGGGGAATCAAGATGAATATAAAGACCAAGCCCCGGTCTATTTGGGGCTAGAAAGGGGCAAAATGACATCATTAGCAGTAGATGCAAGTCTGTTCGGTCAAGACGGCAACACGTTTGATGATCCAAGTTACAAGATTGTCAATCATGCGCTAGATAAGCTGATGCTTGAAAAGCCACGCTTACAGAAATTGTCTGATTACTATGACGGCAAGCAGGACATTCAAAAGCGAATCTTTAATAATGACCGAACCACCAAAAACATTAAAGTAACGGTCAATCATGCCAAGTACATTACTGATATGAACGTCGGTTTCATGACTGGTAATCCGATCAAGTACACCGCAGCCAAGGGCAAGAATATCGATGCCGTGCTTGATGAAATGGACACCATGGACTTGCAGAAACACGATACAGAGCTTGAAAAAGACTGTTCTGTCATGGGATACGGCTATGAAATTCTGTATTTGAAAGAGTTGCCTGAACCGATCAACGGACAGAGAGTGCAAACCAAGATTGAGTGCATTGACCCCCGGGCGGTTGTCATGGTTACTGATGATACGGTAGAACACGAGCCGTTATTTGCTATCTATGCACAACAGAAATTTGACTTAGACGGCGTTCAAAATGGCTGGTTAATCACTGTTTACACGAAGACAACCATTATTGAATACCGCACCCTTGAGGGCTACCGAATTGACGAATCAACCCGGAAGACAATTCGCCCGCATTATTTTGGCGATGTTCCAATCGTTGAATACCGCAATAACGAGGAAAGACAAGGCGACTTTGAACAGGAAGTGAGCTTGATTGACGCTTACAACACTATCCAAAGTGACAGAGTAAGCGACAAAGAGGCGTTCGTTGATGCTCTATTGATCTTTTACGGATTTGGAATCAACGAGGACGACCAAGCAGACTTAAAGCACGGCTTTATTAACAATGCGCCAAGTAAGAGCGACGGGGCAAGCGCTGAATGGTTGGTTAAGACGTTCGATGAGGGGCAAGTCGAATTGCTTAAAAAGTCATTGGAAGATGATATTCACAAGACCAGCTATGTTCCGAACATGAACGACAGCAACTTTATGGGCAATGTTAGCGGTGAGGCCATGAAATACAAGTTATTTGGGCTTCTAAACCTGTTAGCAACTAAGACTAGATACTTTACAGAGGGGCTTAGAAAGCGGCTGAAACTCATTCAGAACATTCTTGCAGTACGTGGACAAGCGGCCGATGTTTCCGGTTGTGGTATCAAGATCACGCCTAACATTCCTGTTAACTTGTCTGAGGCCGTTTCTAACGTCGTTGCGGCCGATGGGCACATTCCAAGGGAGATTGCTTATAGCTGGTTGCCTGACATTGACGACCCGAAAGAGGTTGATGAGATGATGCAAGAGCAGACAGCACAATCCATTAAGGCCCAACAACAGGCCATGCTTGAAGGCAATCCGGATTACATGGAAGGCCAAGGCAAGCAAGACCAAGGCCGAAAGGACAAGGAGGTTCCCGATGATAAGACTGACAAGCAAGCAAAGCGGGGATCTAATTCAGCTAACAGTTAGTGGACATGCTGGATTTGGCCCGTATGGTCATGATCTGGTTTGCGCAGCCGTTTCCGCTTTGACGCAATCACTAGAAATCAACGTAGAAGGCGCTGAGAGCCTCGCAAGAGCGGGCTTGTCTGTTGTCTTGATGCCTTACACAAAGACCAATAAAGCCCTGTATAAGGCTTATTTGAACTCGATGAGCAAGCTTGCTGAACAGTATCCGGAGCATGTCAAGATAGACAGCGTTGTGACCGACTGGCAGAGGTGACGCCATGACCGTCAAACCAAACAAGGAATATTGGATAGACAGAGCCATGGCCTATGAACAACAAGCCTATGACGACACATCAACCCGGATTGCCAAGATCAACCAAGGCTACATAATCGCACAAAGGTATTTGAGCGCTGAGGTCCGGAAGATCTATGACCGCTATTTCAAAGACGACATGACAGAGCAGGAAGTTCAAGACATTCTTGACACGTCTGTTAGTGCTAGCGAGCTAGTCTCTATCAAGGCGCTAGCAAGCACGATAGAGGACAAGGAAGCAACGGCGGCAATCAACAGATACCTGAATCAGCTTGCCGCTAAAAGCCGTATAACACGCCTAGAAGAGCTAAAGGCCAAGGCTTATATTTCCGCCAAGTACGCCGGAGCAACGGAATTAAAGCAGAATGAAGAGCTTTATACAAAGATTGCTAAGGATACATGGAAGCAAGCAACGGCAGAGAGTGCTGTTTTTCAATCAGAGCGGGAATTTGAGCTGAAGAAAGGCGATGAGCTGACAACCAACAGCAAAAAAGAGATTGTAATCAAGGACAAAGACGGGAAACAGGTTACAAAGGTTAGTGCTGACACTGACCAAGCACCCGATAGAGTGACCGAGATACCCGCCGATTACACAAAGCAGGTTGCAAGCCGCAAATGGGACGGTGCTAATTACTCAGAGCGAATCTGGAAGAACACCGACAAGCTAGCGCAGAGGCTGGCCGAGCTTTTCAACGCCCACGAGATGAGCGGAATGACTGAGACAGCAATGGCAAGGGCGTTAGCGACCGAATTTCAAACTAGCATGTTCAATGCAAAGCGCTTAATCCGAACGGAAAGCAACTATATTGCCAACGCCGTTAAGATTGACCGCTGGAAAGCCCGTGGGGTCAAGCAATACCAGTTTGAGGCAGTGCTAGACCAACGCACGAGCAAGATTTGCAGGGCAACGAATGGCAAGATTTTCAACGTGGCCGATGCCCAACCGGGCGTTAATTTGCCACCAATGCACCCGTTTTGCCGTTCTATTGCCATAATCCACCTATAAGAAAGGTGATCGAATGAATGAAAATGAACATTACCGGGGTTGTGGTTGCTTTCTTGACGTAATCATGATCTTAGTAATCATCTTGTTGATTAAGATAATCGCAAGACTGTAATTAATCGCCCCGAGCAAGGCGTTAAAAGGCCCAACCGAGAGCATTACAAGCGTATGAGAGTTACCGACCGCAATTCAGCTAGCAGGCGTTCATGGGGCCATTATGGCCGTTTGAGGGCTTGCTTTTTGTTTGCGGTCAAAAAAGTGACGTTTATGGGCTTACGAGCAGGAAGGATTAAAAATGACAGATTTTCTGAAAACCAAGTTTAAGTTTAATTTGCAACAATTCGCCGAAGATGGCGAAAATAGCCAAGATCAAGCAGCCGAAAGTGCTGACAACGATTCAGACAACACTGAAAAGGGGCAAGATCAGCCTTTCAAGACGTTTCAAACGGAAAAAGAGTTCAATTCATTTCTGGATTCCACCGTTGACAAGCGGCTTGAAAAGGCATTGAGCAAGGCCCGCCAAAAGTGGGAATCTGAAGGAGCTGAGAAGAAGAAAATCAGCGACATGACAGCCGAAGAAAAGGCGGCTTATAAGCTTCAAAAGCAGACCGAAGCCTTGCAAGCCAAGGAAAAAGAGCTGACCATTCGTGAAAACAAGGCCAATGTCATTACCAAATTAGGTGAAGACGGCCTCCCAACCGAACTGGCCGGGCTTTTCAAGCTTGAAAGCACTGAAACCTTGAAAGACCAATACAAGAGCATGTCGACCGTTTTCCGCAATGCAGTAGATAAGCAAACGCAAATCAACTTAGCCAAGTCTTCCGGTGCCCCGGGTGCAGGCGCAGAGGGCAAGGCGGTTGAAAGTGAAGGCTCTAAGATGGCTAAGGACGCCAACAACGAGAAAGAACGAGCAAAGAAGCTTTCTGAAAGTTTTTGGAAATAAATTGAAAGGAGTACTAAATGTACGCAGAAAGAACCAACAGCAGCCAAATTAATTTTATGGCTAGCGAAAAGTTTGTTTCATTCACTGAAACGATCGATTCCACTAATTACAACGTTCAGACCGACGATGACGGCCACAAGTACGTTCCGGCGGGCACTGTTTACCCGTCAAACGACAGCAAGGCAATCGGCGTGACTATCAATGACGTTTACGTTGACCACAACCCGGCATTGGTAGGCGTTATCCGTGCAGGCTGGATTCTGAAAGACAAGTTGCCGGTAGCACCATCAAGCGACGCAATCGCCGCAATGGCTTCAATCCACTTTATGGACGCCGACAACAACGAATCTAAGGCTTCAACCACGTCAACGACGTCAACTACTTCAACCACGTCAGGCAAGTAATAGAAGGGAGTAAACATGAACATTAATTTCAATCTTCAACAATTTGCAACGCCAATTACCGAACTTTTCCCACAAAATGACCTGTTGGATTACACCCGTAACCGCCAATGGCCGACTTTGATGGGTGACACTCTGTTTCCGGCCCGCAAGGTCAACACTCTTGAAGTTGACATGTTGCTGGAAGGCAACCGGACGCCGGTAATCGCTGACTATTCAGCATTCGACGCCGAAGCAACCACCCGTTCACGGGACGCCCAAAAGATGACCGCTGAATTGGCTTACGTAAAGAACAAGATGCAGCTCAAGGAAAGCGACCTGTACGCATTGGCAAAGCCTCGTGATGCGGCTGAACAAGAATATTTGCGCCGGCAGGTTTATAACGACATTGACCGACTTGTTCAAGGCGTTCTGGCCCGTGGTGAAGCAATGACTATGGAAATGCTGGCAACCGGTAAGATTACCGATAAGAAGAACAACATCGCTGTTGATTACGGTGTTCCAAAGGCGCACCAAGCCGATGTTTCCAAGTCTGGTGCATGGTCAACCACTGATGCCGACATCTTGAAGGACTTGGAAGACTGGTCTGACAAGCTGGACATTGCGCCAACCCGTGCATTGACTTCAAAGAAAGTTCTGTCAAACATCTACAGAAATGAAAAGCTGATTGCGGAAGTGTACGGGACTAATTCAGGCCGGATTCTTGGTCAAGCTGACCTTGACGCATTCTTAACTGCCCGTGGCTTGCCTATCATTCGTTCTTACGATGGCAAGTACAAGGCCGAAGACGGCAAGGGCGGTTACACTTCCGAACGTTACTTCCCAGAAAACCGCATTGTCCTTATGAATGACGATTTGTTGGGCGAAAAGCTTTACGGGCCAACCCCGGACGAATTGCGTGTTGTTGCCTCTGGTGCTGTTCAAGCCGCTCAAATCGGCAACGTCTTTGCCAAGATTTACGAATCCGGTGAAGACCCGGTTGCTACTTGGGAATTTGCTTCCGCAACCATGCTGCCAACTTTTGCCGCTGTTGACGAAGTATTCCAAGCTCAAGTTTTGGCTTAAAGGTGATCTTATGGACAAGGATTCAGTAGTGAGCGCCCTTTCAAAGCGCTTGGGAACCGACGATACCGACCTTTTGAGCGACATGTACGACGATGCATTAGCTCAAGTCCTTGACTATACCAATAGAACAAAGTTGGTCGGTAACATGGGCGTTTACGTTAAACAGTTAGTGATCGTAATGTTCAATCGTCAAGGGACTGAGGGTGATTCTAGCCGTTCAGAAGGTGGAGTAAGCGAGAGCTATGAAATCGGCTTGCCTAGCGACATTAAGCAGGCTTTGATGCGCTACCGGACGGCCAAGGTGGTGACGTTCTAGTGAGATTAGCGGTGAAACGGCTTAGAACCGTCTATTTGAAAAAGTACGTTAGTACCAAAGACAAATACGGCTATACCAAAAAAGGCTGGTCAGACGGCCAACCAATCAAGATGACCATTGAGCCGGCGGGTGGCTCTGTAAACGCCCAAATTTACGGCGAGAGCCTCGCTTACATGCTTACGGGCAAATACCAAGGCAACGCGATCAAAGCCGGGGAGAGCGAAAATAATGGCCTCTGCGTGTACGTTGACGCCAATTCCGACCCCGACTATGAAATTACGTCCGTTCAAGAGTATTCAACCCACAAAAACGTCACTCTGAAAAAGAGAGTTGACGCAAAATGAGTTTTGAAATTCGAGGCCTTGACCGTTTGAAGCAGAAATTAGGCAAGTTGCCGAAACTCTATGAATCGGGTATCAAGAAAGGCCAAGCTGATGTACTGGACAAAGCCGAAGGATATGCCGTTCAAGAGCTTCAAAGCACGATTAAATGGTCAACCGGTGAGCTGACTAGAAGCCTCATGACCGAGGTCAAGCTTGACAGTTCAGGCCAAATAATCGGCCGGCTTTACTCTAATGACCCGGTTGCGATATATCGTGAATTTGGTACTGGTAGAAACGGGGAATCCTCCCCAAAAACAGTTCCAAACGGCGTTACCTTGCACTATAGACAAACCCCTTGGTTTATTCCCGCTGACCAAGTCGACTTAGACCTACAGAAAATCTATGGAATGCCACGGATCAAGATTAAAGACAAGTATTTCTATCGTACAAACGGCCAACCTGCCCGCCAATTCATGACACCAGCCGTTGAAAAGGTGTCAAAAGAGGCCGATGAGATCATCAAGAAACGAGTTCAAGACGAGATAGACAGGGGGCTTTCATGATCTATGACGTAAAAGCGCTTGTATATTCAACGCTGGACTCAATTTCAGACATTTCCGGGCACATTTCCCCACGATACCCCGACGAAATGACTGAATTTCCGTGCGTTGTATACAGCACACAGCACGAGAGCGTTTTTAAGGACGCTGACCAAAAAGAACAATTAACAGAATGGACCTTCACCGTGGATATTTTCGGTGAAGGTTCTTTAGATGATATTTCAAGCGAAATTATCGGCAAGTTTGAGCCAATGGGCTTTAAATACACGGCCGTTGACCAAGATTTAAGCGACATTTCAAGGATTGGAATCACGTTTAGAGGCGTTGTCGACAATGATTCGCTGAAAGTTTATGAAAATTAGAAAGGATAACCAATGTTATTTAATCTGCAACAGTTTGCAACCATGGAAGGGCTGTCTTCACAAGGTACCAAGCTTGAATATTCCGAAGATGGCACCAAGTACAACGAAATTCCGGGCGTTAAGACCATTCCTGAAATGGGCGGTTCTCCCCAGACCATTGATGTAACCGACTTGGCTTCAACCCGTCAAAAGTCAATCGAAGGGCTTCAACAGTCTCAATCATTGGCTTTCCAATGCGTTTACCAAGGCGACAACTTTAAGACCTTGGCCGCATTGTCAGGCAATAAGAAGCAATATAAGTGGAGAGTTACTTTTGGCGATGGTACGACTGCAACCTTTACTGGTTCATTCGTAATCAAGACTGATTCATTCGGTACTAACGCCGCATTGTCATTCACTATCACTATTACTGTCAGCGATGGCCCGGACTTTGCGCCGGCGAGTAACTAGCACGACTAGCACCGCCACGACGTCTACCACGTCTTCACAGGCGTGATAACAAAGGGCGTTGGGGTTCGACTCCCCAGCGCTCTATAGCCCCTCAGAGGGCAAAAATAACGGTTTAAACGAAAGGAAAAATAAACATGGTAAAGCAAGGCAAGAGCATTCAATTAGGCAAGTTGACTTTGGATTGCAAGCTGGACGGCAAGGCAATTCTGGCAATCGAAAAGCGGCTTCACAAGTCAATCCTGTCACTTTTTATGGACGCTAACGGCAATGCACAACTCCCACCAGCTAACGAATTGCTGATTGTGCTTCAAGGGGCAAACAAAACCCACGGCGTTTCAGATCAAGACATCATTTCAGCCTTTGAGGATTACATCGAAAATGGCGGCACTACCGTTGACCTGTTCAGCAATGTAAGTGATTTGCTTCAAGAATCAGGTTTTTTCGGCAACAAGGCCAAGAATACGAAGACTACTTCAAAATCGGAGCCGGAAATGAATCTGCTGGATCTGGACAACGAGGAAACGGACCTGTAAAGAAGTATTCGACCGTTTCAGAGCTGTTAAAAGATATGTATCCGGAGGCTGTTTCAGCGGGTGTTGAGGCTACAGAGTTCTGGAATATGGACTTCAACGAAATCATGGTTCAAGTTGGGGCAAATAAGAAGCGGGAACAGGAAGAGCTTAAAAAGCGGGCTTACATGGACCACGAGCTGGCTCAATTAATCGCCTATGCCTTCAATGATCCTAATAAAATGCCATCGGTTGAAAAGGCCTACCCGTTCATCAAGGAAATGGAACCGCAGCCGAAAGAAGCCATTCCGGAATGGCTCAAGATGAAACAGGCGTTTATGCGCCAAGCACAAAAGATTAAGAAGATTAAGTAAATAGAAAGGTGGTGAGGGTAACATGGAATTAGAAGAGCTTGAAGTCGTTTTCAAGGCCAATTACGGGGATTTGATCTCAAAAACCCAGCAGATCTATCAACTTATTGAAAGTAAGACAAACGGCCTTGCAAACAATATCCAAAACGACTTAAACCGGGCACAGCAGGCAACCAATAGCGGGGTTCAGAGCGCCAATCAAGCCGCAGAATCGACTGTTAGAGCCGAGGAAAAGAAACAGCAAGCCTATCAACGCACGGCCGATGCAAAGAAGCATGAAGCCGTTGAAATCCAAACGTGGACTGACAACGAAAACAAGGCCATGACACAAGCGGCCGAGGCGGCCGACAAGTTTTCGGAAGCAACGAAGGGCGTTACAATGTCGGGCAACTTTGACCCAACGGCCATGCAGGAAGCTTACAAGCAATATAAGGCGGCTTCAGATCGCATTTGGTCCGATACACCGGCGCAAAAGATCGTTAAGCAGGCAGACCCGGGCATTGATGACGTGATCCGGCAACAGAGCGAGAGTTCAAAGCAGGACGTTTCAGACCTGTATGACACTGTCAACGAAAGAATGGCACAAGCCAAGCAAGAGCAGGCCAAGCTGGTTGAGCTTATGAACAGCCGTTCAAGCGTCAAGTCTAGCGGTGATCCGCTTCAACTCCAACGGGTGGACGCTCAAATCGACCAAGCCCGCATTAAAATGACACGCTACCAAAACCAAGCACGGGCATTAGCCCAAGCGATGAAGCAAGAGTTTGGTGACATTCCTAACACTCTTAATAAGATCGCCAAATCAATGGACGAGAACGAAGTCGCCATTGAACAGCAACGGCAAAAGGTTAGCGAGTTAAAACGGGCGTATGTTGAGGCTGAAAAGGCCGGGGAAGATACCTCAGACATCAAGGCTGAGTACAACAAACAGGATTCAATCCTTGACAAGCTGATTGCACATCAAGACGACCTTGAAAAGTCTTACGAATACACGCAGGACCGAGGCGATGCGCTTAAAAACACGATCGACAAGCTTAATACCTCATTGGCTTCAACCGATGAGCTGGCTAAAAAATCAGCAAGTTCCGGCGGCGGTGGCTTTTTCTCTGGTATCAAAGAGAAATTATCCGGCATAGGAAGCGCAATAAGCACGGCTAGAAACCATTTCAGTCTGTTTGGTATGTCAGCCCTTACGGCAGGGAAGCGGGCTTCTACGGGCCTTAGATCGTCTTCAGAGGGCGCAAGCGGTCTTAGTCGGACCATGCGAATGTTGGCAAGTCAAATCATTGTCTTCCAACTCCTTTCACAAGCGATCATGAACCTTGGCAGCTCTTTCGTGAGCGCACTGAAGACCAATCAACAGTTTTCTAACTCGTTGAATCAGATTCAGGTCAACCTGTTAACGGCTTTCTACCCGATTTATCAAACGGTTTTGCCGGCTATCAACGCTTTAATGAGCGCATTAGCTAAGGCTACAAGCTATATTGCAAGCTTTGTAAGTGCATTGACCGGGACTAGCCTGTCAGCCAACAGAGCGGGCGCCAAGGGACTTTATGAGCAAGTACAGGCGTTAAATGACACGTCAAAGGCGTCAAATTCAGCAAGCAGCGCTTTAAAGAAACAGCAACAGGAACAAGCCGCAGCCGTTCGGGAGGCCAATAAGAAGATTCAGCAGGCCAACAAAGAAGGCCGGGCGGCGGTTGAAAAGGAAAATGAAAAAATTTCCGCCTCAAACGAAAAGGCAAAGAAAGCTTGGGAAGCACAAAAGAAAGCCGCTGAGGACACCAAAAACAGCCTGATGGGCTTTGATGAAATCAACGTCTTAGACCAAGACAAGAGCAGCAGTTCAGACACGTTCCAAGGCACGCCAAAGAAGACCTTTACCCCGCAGGAAACGCAGGAAGTTCCAAGCGTTTCAGCAGACACGGGGAGCGGCACAACCGGCACTGGCACAAGCGGCGGGCTGAATTTCAACACGCCAATTAACGAGAACGGCGGTGCTTTCAAGGCGGCCAAGGACTTCAAAAAGCTTATGGGCGAGCTGTTCGACCCGCTTAAACAAGCATGGTCAGCTAAAGGTCAATCAGTCATTGATGCCGCTAAGCGGGCCTGGTCCGAATTGGGCCGGGCTGTTGGCGATGTCGGCAACTCGTTCAAGACCGTTTGGACCAATGGCACTGGTGAAAAGACGGTTGAAAAGCTGTTAAGCCTATTCAGAACGTTATTAGGCATTGTCGGTGACGTCGGGCAAGCTTTTGCCAAGGCATGGGAAGACCACGGCCGGGGAACAAGCACTGTACAAGCTATTTTTAACGCTTTAAACAAGGTTTTAGGGCTGTTAAACGACATTGGCGTTTCATTCCGCAATGCGTTCAATTCCGGCGTTGGTGAAAGCATTTTTGCGCACTTAATCAACTACGCCCACAATTTGGCGGATCAAGTCGGCGCATTAGCGGGCCAATTTGACAAGGCTTGGAAAGCGGGCGGTACTGGTCAATCAATCTGGCAAACATTGCTTGGCATGGTTGACGATTATGCCGGATATATCGACAAGGCTTCCGCTAGCTGGGTTAAGTTCGATCAAAACCTCAATTTTGGGCCAATTCTCAAGTCTTTTGACAACCTTCTTAAAAGTGTTAGATCGCTTGGTCAGGACGCTTTCAGCGGGCTTTATTGGGCGCTGACAAACGTCTTGCAACCATTGACTAAATGGGCGGTAGAAGACCTTGCACCGGCGGCCATGGACGCTCTTGCGGCCGCTTTGAAGCTGATTCATACGGTTATCAATGCGGCTAAGCCGGCGTTTACGTGGGTTTGGGACAGCTTTTTGAAGCCAATCGCTAAATGGACCGGGGACATTGTAATCAGCGGCTTGAAGCTGTTGACAAAGGCATTAACCGGGCTTTCAGATTGGGCTTCAAAGCACAAGACACTGATTGAAAATGTCGCTAAAGTTTTGATGACTTGGTTTGCGTTCAAGGTATCTACAAGCGCTATTGAAACAGCGACGTCCAAATTTGGCAGCATGTTAGGCGTTGTCAAGGAAGTCTGGGAAAAGAAGGGCGTATTCAAGACACTTTTGAGCGCATTTACCGACTTTTCCGGCCTTGGAAAGATCAAAGAGATCGGCGAGAACATCAAGCTGATCGGATCGTATGCTAAGGACGTTGCGCAAATTGGCTGGTCAAAGCTGACCTCAAGCCTTTCAACTTTTGGCGGCAAGCTAAAGACAATCTGGAGCACGGTTTCAGACCTTGCCGGCGCTAGCTGGTCAAAGATCACAAGCGGGCTTTCAGATTTAGGAAGCACGATTAAAGACCTTGCTAAATTGACTTGGTCAAAGGTCATTTCAGGCGTCAAGGCTATTGGCGAGTTCGTTTCAACGCTTGCCAAAACGGCTTGGAGCAAGCTTGTTGACGGCTTTTCAAGTCTGTATGACGTCGTTGTTGACCTTGCTAAAGTTGCATGGGCAAAAATGATTTCCGGCATGGAAGCCGTGGCAAGTTTCATCGCAACCCTTGCTAAAACCGCATGGACTAAGATTGTTTCCGGTTTAAGCACGCTTGGTGAAGGCCTTCAATCACTTTGGGTAGTTCTTTCAGCCAACCCGGTTATGGCCGTTGTGGCCGCATTCGCCGCTCTGGTAGCGATTTTCACGGTCCTGTATAAGACCAACAAGCCTTTCAGAAATTGGTGCAATGGAATTTGGAGTTCAATTTCCAACGCATTCGGCGGGCTTGGTAAATGGTTCAGCGAGCGCTGGAACGACATTACAGGCGGCTGGGAGACTTTCAAGACTTCCTTTGGCAAAACATGGTCGGAAGGCTGGAACGGCATTAAAGACGGCGTAACCGGCAAAAACGGGGTTTGGACCAAGATTAAGGGCGGTGCTTCCGATATGTGGGGAAACATCACCACGACTTGGAACGGCTTCAAGACTGATTTCACATCTAGCTGGGGTACGCATTGGACCGCAATCAAAAAGAAGGTCAAAGATGGCGGTAAAAACGGCATCTTCAACGAGATTAAATCCGGTGCATCTTCAACTTGGAACTCGATGAAAACCAGTGTCGGCACTTTTGCTACCGATTTTAAATCAAAGTGGGACACTCACTGGAACAGTGTAAAAACCAAGGTTGGCACTAGCACTAGCGGCGTATTTGGTGACATGGTTTCCGGCGCTGGCAGCATGTTCAGTGGCTTTAATACCAAGATGAGAAACTGGTGGCCTAACTTTAAAGAAGACTGGGGCAACCATTGGGACAGTGCTAAAACCAAGGTTTCAAGCACGTTTACGTCATTAGTAACTAAGGCTGGAAACCTTGGCAAAAACATTTCAACAGCCGTTGAGAAAGGTTGGGGCGTCATTACAACGACCTTTGGCAAGCTTGCTAACAAGATCATTGCCCCGATTCAGTCGGTAATTAAGAAGGTTGGTGAAGGCATTAATTGGGCCTTGAAGAAGGTCGGCCAATCCGGGTTTAATTGGTCCTTTGACTGGACTTTCAAGTATAAAAACGGGACCAACGGACACCCGGGCGGGCTTGCGCTTGTTAACGACCAAGAGGGCGCTGACTATCAGGAAGCCTACCAACTTCCAAACGGTAAAACAGGGCTTTTCCCGGCCGTTAGAAACCTGTTATTAGACATGCCGGCGGGCACTAAGGTTATGCCGGCGGGTCAAGTAAAGCAGGTCATGAACTCATTACCGCATTATGCTAGCGGTATTGGTGACTGGTCTGAATGGCTTAAAAACTTGCAGCAGACGATGAGCAACATCGGCAATTTCACCGTTTCAACGGTTTCAAGCATTGCAAGTTCAGTTAGTGACGCCTTTGACGACGTGCTTTCAGACATTACCCACCCGTCTAAGCTGATTAATTTCTTGATTGACAAGTTTGTTGGCAAAAACAACCAAGAGTCTTCAATCGGGCAAAAGTTTTTCGCCGGGACTGTTGGCACAATGAAAGACAACCTTGTAAATTGGGCAAAGAATTTCCTGAAGAAGTTCGGCGGTAGCATGAGCGGGGATTACAACCCGTCAATGATTCGCAGAGCGGCGGCCCAAATGCACGTACACCCTTCGGACGAGTTCATCAAAAAGCTACAAGCCGTAATTCAGAACGAATCCGGCGGGCGCAACGTCGTTCAGCAGATTCATGACGTCAACAGTGGCGGCAACGAGGCACGGGGGATTTTGCAGTACACCCCGCCAACATTCAAGGCGTACGCCGTTAAGGGACATACAAACATCATGAACCCGTATGACCAATTACTTGCGTTCTTCAACAACTCCGATTGGGCAAATTCCATTGGTTGGACCACAATTTGGGGTCACAGAAAGATGGAATGGCTTCACTCCGGTCCTCAAGGCTCACGGCGGTATGAAAACGGCGGCTGGATCAACAAAGAAGGCCTTTACTTGGCCGGTGAAGGCGACAAGCCGGAAATGGTCTTGCCACTTACTAACAAAGCCCGGTCATTGCAGCTCATTCAGGAAGCCATGAAGTTCATGGACGTCAACTTTAGCGATGGCCTGAGAATGCCGAGTGCATTCAGTCAAACGAGCTTCAACGCAGAAAACGCAGGAATGGCCTCACAGGGCGTTTCTAGTGACGTAGGGGCAACTATAGTCAACGCTATCTTGCAAGGCCTCCAGATGGCTAATATGGGCAATAGCGGGCAATCTAGCCAACCGCTCAATGTAACCATTCAAGTTGATTCAACCAAGTTGGGCGAGGTTGCGGTTAGGGGTATTAACCAGTTCAACCAAGCCAACGGACGCAACATGTTAAAGATTTAGGAGATGATTATTATTGGCAACTTACAGCCTTATTATTTCTGGGACAGCGGTTAAAACGCCGTCTTCCTTTCAGGTAACCATTCAAGACATCGATGCAAAAGCCACGAGAGACGCCAAGGGCAAGCTCCATCGTGACCGGGTCGCCACTAAGCGCAAGATTTCCGCTCAATGGCCGCCATTAACCTTGAAAGAGTGTTCAACGCTTTTAAACGCCGTTAAGGACGAGTTTTTCACGGTTAAATATCTTGATCCGGTTGACGGTGCAATGGCAACCCGGACATTTTACGTTGGCGATAGAACCACGCCGGCGCTGACATTCATTGACAATTTAGGCGGGTATTTCTGGAAAGACGTTAGCTTTGATCTGGTTGAACAATAGGAGGGGTTAAATGCTTTCACAAACGGACGCAGTTAAACAGGCATGGGCGGCAACCGATCGGACTTTAGACATTGTCGTCAAGGTTGGAGACGTTGAATATCAAGCTACAGAGATCAATACTTTGAGCTATGATGCGGCGGCCTTCACCGGCGATACGCTTGGAATCGGTTCAACCTATGAGAATTCCGTTTCAATCGAGTTTGCGAGCGTAATTGAGGCCTTCAAGCAGGGTCTGACCGTTCTTCCGAAAATTGGTGTACTCGTTGACGGGACTTTCCAATATACGCCATTAGGTACTTTCATCATTTCCGAGGTCGACAGGGATAGAAACAACAACCTGACCACGATCAAAGCACTGGACCAAATGTGTAAGCTTGAAGGTTCGTATACGTCAAAGCTGACCTATCCGGCTAGCGCTCTTGATATCATTGCAGAAATTGCCAATCAAGGCGGTGTAACGGTCAACACGGGCGAGTTACAGCATTTACCCACCTTGCCAAACATCACTAAGGCGATCACCAAGCAGACGCTTAGAACGGCGCTGGGTTGGATTGCCCAACTTTACGCAGGTTTTGCTACTTTTGATCGTAACGGTCAGCTTACAATCCGTACAACCGCAACTCCGGATTACACCATTTCCCCGAGCGAGTACATGCAGGCCGGCCTAACCAAAAACGAGGTTACTTACAAAACAGGCGGCATTAAAGTTACTGTTAACAGCACGACAACCGACGATAACGGGCAGGAAGTCGACAACACGAGTACTCTTCAAGCCGGGGAGACAACGGGCAGCCAGATTGATCTGACAAATGATGTAATGACTGAAAACTTGCTAGATACGATCTGGACCGACATTAAGGACATCACTTACTATCCGTACACATTGAGTTGGTTCGGCAACCCGGGCATTGAAGCCGGCGACTGGGTAACCTTGACTGACACGCAGGGCAACTCGTTCAACGTGCCAATCAATGGATACACGATGAGCTTCAACGGGGGGCTTGAATCTACAATTTCAGCCAACCAATCATCATCTAATGCCGGCGGTTATTCTTACAGCGGTTCAGCTAACTCAATTACTAATGTGGTTAAAGCTTTGCAAGTTCGTCATACGGCAACCGGGAATAACGTTTATCCGCCATCTTTTTCAGGTACACCAAGCAACCCCAAAAAGGGCGATGTCTGGTACAAGCAAAACGGTAACAACGTTGAATGCTGGATCTATGAAGAAAACGACGGCCAATTTTCATGGATCAAGACGCCGCTAGATGGTGAAGTTAAAGCCCAAATCGCAGCCCTTGACAAGAAAACAGATTCAGAGCTGACCAAGACCAAGAGCGAGATTTCAAGCACGGCAGAGAGCCAGTGGAATAGCGCCACAACGGCCACGAGCGAGGTTGACAGCAGGCTTGAGAGCTTGCGCACGCAGAACAGCCAATCCGTTGCAGAACTCAGAAGCATTGACACGAGCTTGCATAACCGGGCAAGCCAAATGGAGAGTGACGTAAACGATAGCCTTGCCAGCGTAAAGAACAGCCTCACAGCGGTAGATGCAAGCATGCGCACGGCCACGAGTGAAGAGATGGCAAGCGTTAAGAGCAGTCTGTCAGCCGTGCAGTCGCAGAACAACGTAACGCAGAACAGCTTGGCTAACAAGGCCGGGTCATTGGCAACGGCTACCAGCGAATTGCAGAGCAAGACCGGGAAGCTGTCCGGGAGTTTGTCCACGGCCGACAGCATGATAATGTTTAACTCGAGTGCGATAGCCGAGGTCAAGAAGACGGCTGGGGAGATCAGCACGACCGTAAGTAATATCCGGGTAGGCGGAAGAAACCTTATTATCAATAGCGATTTCAGAAACGAACAAACCAACTGGGTAGCAGATGCCGGGAGTTTGTCTGTTGAAAGTAGCACAGAATACGGGCACTATCTGAAATACACCCCGAACAGCGTGGGTAACATGCGGGTGTACAGCCCGGTAAAAAAAGTGTGGAAGGCTGGCACTACGTACTCTTATTCGTTCTATGCCAAGGCTGATAGCACTGTTCAAGTCAAAGCAAGCAGATCACTTACAGACTATGGACCGACGCACACGCTGACGACAGAGTGGCAGAGGTTTACTGGACAGATTAAGTCCACAGCAACCGCAGATGATGGCACGCTCTCTCTGCAAGTGACAGGTGCAGTGGCAGCGTGCTTTGCACGAGTCAAGCTTGAAACAGGCACAATGGCAACCGACTGGACACCCGCCCCGGAGGACACCGACCAAGCTATTTCAACAGTCAGTCAAACGGCCGATGCAATCAAGGCAGACCTCAGTACGACCAAGGGGGACGTTGCTTCGATAAAAGCCACGGCAACGTCATTGCAGACGCAGATTAGTAATAATAAGAGCGACATCAGCACCGTAAAGCAAACGGCCGATTCCTTGCAGACGGGATTGAGCAACGCCAAGGGCGATATCAGCACATTAAAGCAGACGGCCGACAGTCTGACAACCCGAATGAGCACGGCGGAAGGCAATGTAAGTTCACTGAAACAGACGGCCTCGGGATTGCAAACAAGTGTAAGCGACAATGCAAAAAATATTTCGGCAGTGAAGCAGACCGCAACCGATTTGCAAACCACCGTGGGGAAGTTGCCGGAACAATGGCAGAAAGACATCAACGACAAGGCCAATGCGCAACCACTGACCAGCAACGTTGACATGAATAATCTGACCACGGCCGGAACGTACTTGATTCAAGACTTTAGCGCAAAAAATGCACCAATTTCCGCTTGGTTCATGGCTACGGTTACCGCCACCTCAGACAAGTCGCGGGTGATTCAGCGGATTAGGAAAGACAGCTACAATGTTGCCTACGAGCGTAGCAACTATAATAGCGGCTGGACAACGTGGGAGCGTGTTGCAACGGGCACAGACGTAAGCTCCATTAAGCAAACGATGGACAGCATCACAACCCGGGTAACCAATGCAGAGGGCAATATCTCCAACGTCAAGCAAACAGCGACTGATTTGCAAACATCACTCACTAACGCCAAGGGGGACATTTCCACACTCAAACAAACAGCTTCGGGTTTGGAAAGTTCGGTAGCGGACAACAAAAAAAACATTTCAAGCGTTCAGCAAACGGCAACCGATTTGACTTCAAAAATGAGTGATGCGCAAGGCAATATCAGTGCGCTCCAACAGAAAGCTGATAGCTTGACCAGCACGATTAGCACCGGCGGGCGCAACTTGCTTAGTAACACCAGAGAAATAAATGATTCATCGATTTGGAGCAACTTAGCGTTATGGGATAAAGGCGACTTCTATCACGATGGTGGAAATGACTGCCAAATCGTTCAGACCAGCACGCAACAATGGAATGGTTTAAAGCAATATGTCTTTGTTGAGGCAGGTAGAAAGTACACCTTCTCAATCGATGCAAAGTCTGGTGACAACAGCAATCATACGGCTGGCTTCTACATTACTTTGAATAGTGCACAGGAAGGCTCATACAATAGGGCAGATGCAATAGGCGACAACCAAATATTTACGTACACACCGACATGGACTAGATATTCGTTCACAATCACAGCAACAACGAATGGATATGTTGCTCCCAGAATTGAACGTACTACGACCACTAGCGAACTGCTTCAATTAGCAAGACCACAGTTCGAATACGGTGACACAGCCACACCGTGGAAACCGTCCAACGGCGATATTTCCTCACTCCAGCAAACTGCTTCCTCGCTCACGGCTGACATGAAGGACGCAAAGGGGAATATATCCTCGCTGCAAGCGACATCGAAAGGCCTGACTACCCGTGTAAGCAACGCAGAGGGCAATGTTTCAAGCTTGCAAGAGACAGCCAAGGAATTGAAAGCAACGGTCGGTGACGCCAATTCCGGCCTTGTATCGACCGTCAACGCTATTCCGGGCCAGATTACCTCGGCAATCACGGCTTCCAAGCAGGCTACAGTGATTACATCGGCAACGGACGTGCACAACATGAAGACAGCCGGGTATTACTTGCTGAAAGGCACTTTGACCAACTCCCCGGTTGACGCATGGGCATTTTTGCGTGTTATCACCTCAGACGACGGCCAGCGGATCTATCACCGGATTTGGAAGGACAACGCAAGCACCGTTTACACCGAGGAATACACGGGTTCATGGTCAGGTTGGGCAACGCATATCAACTCCGACAACCTTAAATCAAACGTCATCACGGCCATTAATCAATCTACAGAGGGCGTGAGGATTACGGGGACAAAGATTCTCCTCGACGGCGATGTAAAGGTAACGGACGGATACACGCTGACCGCTGACCATATCAAGGCCGGGACAATGAGCGCTGACCGCATTTCCGGTGGTACGCTGAATTTCAGCGACATCACGGCAATAGGCATCAACGCCAACAGCATAACTTCCGGCAGAATTTCCGGGACAAACCTAGACATCAACCTTGACGATGGGACGGTTGCCTTCACCAAGGGCAAGCTCTATTCAACCGACGGCGGGTTTAACATCTCCATTGACGGCAAATCCTTCTACCTTGACATGGGCAATAACACCAAGCTTTGGATTGACGGCAACGGCTACCACCTCCAAGAAAGCGCAAGCCAGCACCTTTGGATGAATAAGGACGGGCTACACAATTACACGGACAGCAATTCCAACGGTCTTTGGATCAATGACACGACGCTGAAAGTTCTTAATAGCAACAACGCCGGGCTGGTTGCCAAGGACGGCATGCTTCAATTCAGCACAACGCCGATTTGGAACAGCGACAATGTCTATTCCGGAACGCTTAATAGCCAACTTTACGGGACGATCGGGTTTAACAGCAACTTGCTTTCATCATCATTGAACGGGATCTTTATCAAGGGCCGTGAAGGGGTTGTGATCGGAACTAGCGATTATTCCGGCGGTTCACTTTTCGGGGCCGGAACTGGTTATACAGACGTGGGGCAAGCCGGGTCAGGCATCAATTTGCCAAACGCTCTTGACAAGCCGGCTTCCATTTTCACCAAAGCCCCGCTTGTAATGCTGGGCGGCCCTACTTATACAGATTCTTCCGCTGCTAAATGGACCAAAAAGCCAAAGCTGGTGATTGGCGGGAACACTGCTTATTCTCACAACGGCGCTAGCATGTATCAAACAGGCGTCAATGAGCGTGGTAATCAGCTCTATGCAGAGGCAAGAAACGTTTCGATTTGGGCTAACGACTGGATAAACCTTGACACCTTGGGCAGAGTGGCAATTCAAGCACAATATTTCCATTCATACCCGACCTACCTTCAAACTACATCAGCCGGCGCTAACGTTTATGTTGCCAATGACGGGGCGCTTGTAAGAAGCTCTTCCGCCCGGAAATACAAAACTGACATTCAAGACGCAGACAATCATTACGGTGATAAGCTGATTGAGTTTGCCCCGCAAAAGTGGATAGACAAGGCTGAAAAGAAGCGTTATGAAGAAGATCCGGAAAACAATAAGAAGCCGGGCTATTACTACGGTTTGATTGCCGACGACTTGGACGCCGCCGGGCTTGACATGCTTGTTAACTACGGGGCAGACGGCCAAGTAGAAGGTATCAACTACGACCGTATCGGGGTTGCCTTGCTTCCGGTCGTAAAGGCGCTGAAAGAAGAGGTACAGGCCCTTAAAAAGCAACTTAAAGCCTTGAAATAGGAGTGAAAATGAGTGAAACAAGGCCGCCACCAAAAGCATAATGTCAAACAGAAAAGGGCCGAAAGGCTTATTTATTTTGCATAATTTCTATTAAAGGAGAACAGATAATGATTATTTACATTGCAAACGATTCCTACCAACGTGATGAAGAAAAGCACAGCATTCTGGCTATGACGGCATCTCTTGAAGGCCGTAACCAAGAAACCGGGGAATATATCAACGGGTATGTTCGTTTAACCCAGTCAGACTTGGCCGACGGCGTAACCTTTGAAAAAATGACTTATGACGAAAAGCTGGCTGCATGCAAAAAGAAGATGATCGCATGGCTTTCCGCTGACACTTCAACCACGTCAAGCACTTCAAGCAATTAAGGAGGCCTGACCATGGAAAACGGCGTAAGTCAAGACGCTATGATTCGGGCCTTGCTTGCCAAGGTCAATGAAATCAGCGGTGAAAACATCAAACTTATGGCTACAATCTATGATTTGCAAGACAAGATCAAAAAGCTGGAAGGTGATGACAATGACGATGAAAGCAAGACTGAAAAGAATGGGCATTAGTGCCCGCCAAAACGTCCTGCATCTTGTCGTTGGCGCAAACCTGAGTGTGATCGGTGTCATGCTGTTGACGCATCACCATTATTTCTTTTGGCCTCCACAACCGGCGTGGATTACGGCGCTTGAAAATGACAGCGCTGTGGGCTTTATTGGGCTTTCCGTTGGCATCGCAATGATTAAATGGGCGCTTGGCCCACGGCATTCTGTTGCCCTAAACCGTTTCTTGATCGCCACGGCAAGCGCCTATTACACTCTAATGAGCGCAACCGAGTTCATGCACGGTCTGTTTGCTCCAATGGGTGTCCCGAACATGATTACTAGCGGCGTTTCCGAGCTGGCCTTGCTTTTCGTTACCTTGTACATGGCAAAGATCAGCCCCACGGAAGACACAAAAGAAGATGATTCTGTTAATTAGAAAGGGTGGTTACTATTAAATGGCAAGACATTCTTGTTAAAGCACTGCCCTTAATTCCAACCCTTATCATGTATTTGGCGTCTTATAAGTTAAGCGTTGCCAAAAATGACAAGGAAGAAACGCAAGATCAGTTTGTTAGATTAAATCAAGAAAACGAACGGCTTACAAAGTTGCTTGAACAGAAAGACAAGCAGCTAGAAGCTAGACAAAAAGAAATCTACAGACTTCAGAAAGCGGTCGCTATGTCTTCGACAAGCGGCAATAAGAAGGAGGATAAAAATGACAGCTAAAGACTGGTTTGACGTAATCTTTGCGTTGGGCACTGTTGCCCTTGCCGTGATTGCGTCTGTTTACACGAGATACAAGGCCAAGATTGACACTAAATCCGCAGCCGGCAAGACCATCGACACGATCGGCAAGCTGGCCGTGTGGGCGGTCAACGAGGCCGAATATAGCGGCATGGGAGGCACTCAAAAGCGGGAATACGCCGCCGAGATCATCACGGAACAGCTTCAAAAGAAGGGCATTACTGGAATTACCCAATCCATGGTGTACGGGGCGATTCAAGCGGCTTGGAAGGCTTCCGGCTTCGACCATAGCCAAACTAACGCAAGTAATGCTGAAACGGCTGAGAGCGGCTCTGAGAGCGTTTCAAAGGATAGCAAGGGCGTTGTAATGGACGACAGCCCGGTGGAGGTAAAGATCAATGGCTAGAACATACGGCGTGGACGTTGCGGTTTATCAATCTACAGACATGAGTGCATATCACAAGGCAGGGGCAAGCTTTGCTATCGTCAAGCTGACCGAGGGCACGGGTTACATCAACCCTAAGGCACAAGCGCAGGTAGCAAGCGCCCGGGCAAATCACCTCTATACTCATGCCTACCATTTCGCTAATTTCGGCGGATCGGCTAGCCGGGCCAAACAGGAAGCAGACTACTTTTTGAGCATGGTTAAGAAGGCCGACATTTCCAAGAAACGCATGCTCTGGCTTGACTGGGAATCATCGAGCGCCAATGCCGTTAACGCCACGAGATCGGCCAACACGGCGGCTATTCTGGCCTTTATGACCACGATTAAGGCAGCCGGTTATCGTCCGGGCCTGTATTCAGGGGCAGCCTTGCTCAAGTCCTCAATCGACACGGAACAGATTGTGAAAAAGTTTGGGACTTGCTTGTGGGTTGCTAGCTATCCAACGATGGCGGCTGTTTCTAGCGCTGATTTCGGCTATTTCCCGAGCATGGACGGCGTTGCAATCTGGCAGTTTACTTCAAACTGGAAGGGCTTAAACGTTGACGGCAATGTGGCAGTAGCAGACATCAACGTGGAAACCAAGGCGGCTAAACCTACACCAAAGAAGGAAACGGCAAAGAAGACGGCGGCAAAGGCAGAGGCCAAGCCCTTGTTTACGGTTTATGCCCCTGTAATTAACAAAGATCCAAACTGGAAAATCGCCCTCCGTGACGGTGACGGCCATTTAACGGGCAAGTACATCAAGACCAACACCCGCTGGCAGGTTTTCGCTAAAAAGGAAATGAAAGGCGGGACTTGGTATAAGTTAGGCACTAACCAACAGTGGGCACCGGCGCAATACCTGAAAAAGGTCTAGCATGACCTTGCCGATAGTGTTATAATCAAAACGTTGATAAAATCCGAGACCCTAGCAGATTAATTTCTGTTAGGGCCTTTTTTGTGCTTGCATTATCGGTTACTTAGGGATACAATAACAGTGTAAGTTAAAATAAAGAGAAAAGGAGTATAACACTAGTGGCGAAAAACGTACTTAATGTGTTTGATTATATGTAAGAGATAGCAGGTAGGTTCTAAGTTGAATTAGCGTAAGGAAAGCCAGAACTTTGCTTTAGGTTAGAGCGCAAATTTTAGTCATACTTCAGAAACATATGTTTGGGAATCTGCAGGAATACGTGCTAAAATATTCCTCGAAACAAAGATTGAGAATGATATGGTTCTGAAAGCTGGTGAAATTAAATGGCTGAACAGGTAGAAGAAGTACCGTCTAAATTAATTCAGACAAGAGTCTATGA
>NZ_BOCG01000452.1 GCF_016587775.1 Lactobacillus nasalidis
CGCCCGCGTCTACGACATGGAAGGCGGCAGCTACCACGAACACGAACACCTGGCAGCCGCTTATGTGGGCCAGGCCGGCGAGAGCAACTGGCAGCACCAGGACGAAGCCATCGACTTCTACTATGTCAAGGGCCAGCTGGAAGACCTGTTTGAAATGATCGGCATCAAGGACGTTGAGTACCGGGCTGAAAGCATCAGCGGGATGCACCCGACCAGAACCGCCGGCATCTACATCGGCGGTGAATACGTCGGCCTGATCGGCCAGATCGCGCCGGTTTTGACCATGACTGACAAGAACTTTGCCGGCAAGGAAATCTACGTTTACGAACTGAACCTGGATGCCTTGCTGCCGCTGATGAACAAGGGCGTCAAGTCCAAGCCGGCTCCGAAGTACCCGGCTGTTCAGCGGGACTTGTCCATCCTGGTTGATGAAAAGATCAGCAACGCTGCAGTTGAAGAATGCATCAAGGCTAATGCCGGCAAATTCCTGCAGAGCGTGGAAGTCATCGACGTCTACCAAGGCGTGCGCCTGCCAGAAGGCAAGAAGAGCCTGGCTTACCGCCTGACCTTCCTGAACGAGGCCGACACCTTGACCGATGCCGTGGTCAGTGCCGCTACTGACCAGGTCCAAGCCGCCTTGGAAGAAAAATTAGGCGCAAACATTCGTTAATGGTTGACTTTCGCGGAATTAAACTCTAATATTTAACATTGCATAATGCGTTAAATAAAGGAGAATTGACAATGCCTGAAAAAAACTATGAAATGACTGCCGAAGGCAAGAAGCAGCTGGAAGAAGAACTGCAGAACCTGAAGTTCGTTAAGCGCCCGCAAATCGTGGAACGCTTGAAGATCGCCCGTTCTTACGGCGACTTGTCTGAAAACTCAGAATACGATGCTGCCAAGGATGAGCAGATGCGTCTGGAAGAAAGAATCGATGCCGTCAGCGAACAGCTCAAGTATGCTGTCGTTGTCGACACCGATGCCGTTGACCCGGACGAAGTAAGTATCGGCAAGACGGTTACGGTTACCGAAGTCGGCGAAGACGAACCGGAAACTTACGAGATCGTGGGCAGCAGCCAGTCTGACCCGTTCCACGGCAAGGTTTCCAACGAATCTCCGATCGGCAAGGCCCTGCTTGGCCACAAGAAGGGTGAAACGGTCAAGATCAACGTCGATTCAGCCAACGTCAGCTACGATGTCGTTATCAACGACGTGAAGACGACCGACTAAAAAGGCGCTGTCCAAATGGACAGCACCTTTTTTTATACTCATTTTTCGTTTTTCAGACCAACTGCTTTTTCTTCAAGATCAGGTAGACTGCCAGGGTCAAGAGGCTGATCAAGCTGCCGACAAGCAGGCTGACCGGCAGGTAGACCAGGGTCAGCCGGTGCTTGCCGCTGCCCAGCTGGAAGGCCAGGAGGCTCTGGGCGTACTTGCTGCTCTTGACCAGCTTGCCGTTGTCAAAGACCAGCCAGTTCTTGGAGTAAGGGATGGTCGTGATCCAGAGCCGCTTTTGGCTCTTGAAGGACTGGCTCTTGATCTTCAGGCCCGACTGGCTTAGCTTGAGGCTTGGCCGCTTGAGGCGCTTGATGCCGGCCTTGAAGAGGGAATTGTCGAAATGCCAGAAGCGCAGGCCGGTCAGGTCCAGGGTCGAATTGGTCAGGGTAAAGGTGACCTTGACGATGGTCTTTTTTCTTTGGCTGGCGACGTTGACCAGGCGGATCTGGTCATCGCGGCTTTCGTAATCAAAGAAAATGTCGTTGACGCTCAAGCTGGCGCTTTTGAAGTTAAAGCCGTTCGGCAGCTGCAGGTAATAGGAGTCGTTGTCCTGCGGCGTAAAGCTGAAAGTAACGGTGGCTGCCTTGGCGGTGTTGATTTTCTTGAAGACCAGGGGATTTGTCTGGCTGACCTTCAGGTTGGTCAGCTTGACGGCGGACTTGACCTGGCTGAAAAGCTTGCCGCTCAGGCCCAGGCTCTGCCAGAGCCGCTGCTGGTTGAGGACCGGATTGTTGGCGGCAAACTTGACCTTGGTTTGCTGGCTCTGGCTGGCAAAGACCAGCGGCAGGGCCTGGCGGTTGGTCAGCACGCTGAGCTGCGGGAACTGCTTGCTTGGGTAGTAGCTGTTGAGGTCGGCCCGGTGGTTCAGGTTGTCATAAGGCATCCGGCTGGCAGCTGAGACGTTGTCATAAGAGTAGTTCGGTTCAAGGTAGTACTTGATGCCCAAAAAAGCGTCAGTCAGCAGCGTGCCGCCCTGGTTGGTGTAAGAATTGCTGTTGTGCACGTAGCCCAGGCTGCTGAGCAGCTTGGAAGTGCTGGAATTGCTGATGGAGTTGAAGGTCGTGATGCCGTAGTAGTTCCCGGTAAAGGGATCGTCGTCAGACCGGCTGAAGCTTTTTTCCGTCCGGTAGAGGGTCGGATCGGTCTTGGCCAGGTAGCTGGTGGCCTGGTTGACATTGACCGCGAATTTGGAGTAGTTGCTGTTTTCCTGGTAGGAAATCGCGTTCAAGGAAAAAATCAGGTTGACCGTGACTTCCGACACTACCAGCAGCAAGGCATAGTGGCTGGCCAGGTAATGATGGCCATAGATGAAGACGATGAAGAGCAGGGCGGCCAGGATGAAGAGGCCGGTTGAAATCTGCCCCTGCTGCTGGACGAATTCCAGCTTGTCAGGATTGATGGCCAGGTAAAGGGAGACGCCAGCGCCTAAAACAGCAGCCAGCAGCTTCTGCTTGAGGTTGAAGGCCTGCTGTCTGGTCAGGTTGTCCAGGGCCAGGTCCAGGGCGTAAAAGGAGACCAGGAAGCTGAATCTGGCTGGATACCAGACCGGAAACTGTCCCAGGTGCCAGAGCAGAACCAGGGGGGTAAAGGACAAAGAGAGCAGTAGAAAGCTCAAAAGCAGGCCCTTGCTCAGCTTTTCCCGCTTGCTGAAGCGGGGGTTGAAGATGAAAAGCAGGGCCAGGAGGGCAAAGCAGGAACTGATGAAGATGTTGGGCAGGCCGTCAGACATTTCATTGAAGCTGTAAGCCCCGTCGATCAGCTTGGCGATCAGCTGGTAGGGCGGGAACTGAAAGTTCAGCTTCCAGCTGATGTCGGCATCGGTCTTGCCGGCCAGCAGTTCCAGGAAGGTCGGCCAGAGGCTGACGGCGGCCAGGCAGCTGCCAAAGAAGCTGCTCTTGAGATAGGCCCAGACCCGGCTCTTTTTCTCCAAGCTGAGCGTCAGCTGCGTTA
>NZ_BOCG01000453.1 GCF_016587775.1 Lactobacillus nasalidis
TTGGGGATCTACAGGAATACGTGCTAAAATATTCCTCGAAACAAAGATTGAGAATGATATGGTTCTGAAAGCTGGTGAAATTAAATGGCTGAACAGGTAGAAGAAGTACCGTCTAAATTAATTCAGACAAGAGTCTATGAACTACATCCCAACAAGACTATGAGAAGAGTTTTGGATGAAGCTTGTGACTATCGCCGCTATTGCTGGAATCAAGGCCTTGCCTTGTGGAATGAAATGTACAAGGCAAGACAAGCGCTTAAATCTTCTTTGGCTTCCGACCCCAAAAAGCTGACTGAAGAACAGAAAGTACTGCTTAAAGAAAAGCCTTCGCCGAGTGAACGAAGAGTTCGTAATATGTTAGTTGCCGATAAAAAAGACTGGCAGTATACACAGTCAGCCCGGATTCTGCAACTGGCAATTTCCGACTTGGGCAAGGCTTGGAACAATTTCTTTGACAAGGCCCAACCAGACTGGGGCAAACCAAAATTTAGGTCAAAGCGGGAATCCAGACAAGGCTTCAAAAGCGATCAGAGTAAGATCAAGGACGGAATTCTTTATTTGGAGCGGGCAAGAAGAAGCCACGTTCCAAAAGATCAATGGCGTGGCTTCAAGCTGAGCGAAAAGCCTTTGTCAGATGAATTTGGTGTTGTCAGCTACTTCAAAGAAAAAGGCCGTTATTACGTTGCCATCCCGTATAAGATCAAGGCTGAGGATGTTAAGCTGCTAGGCAAAACAGGCAAAGCTACCGCGGTTGACGTCAATGTTGGTCACTTTGGTTACACGGGAGGCCGGGTGAACGTACTGCCTAAGAAGCTTGATAGAATTTATAAAAAAATCAAGCA
>NZ_BOCG01000454.1 GCF_016587775.1 Lactobacillus nasalidis
TACACTCCAGCTGCAAGCCAGAAGCCATATCTGCCAGACAACTGCCGCTATATCGGTATTGACCCAGGTGTTGATAATGCATTTGCCTGCGTCTCAAATACGGGTGACAAGGCCTTACTCATTAGTGGTCGTGCGATCAAATCCGTCAACCAATACTACAACAAGCGCATGGCGAAATTGAAGAGTCTTCAAGCTCAATACCACCAGCTCGAAAGCATTATCAGCACCAAGCAAGGCCCAAAGGCGGTATACGGCCAGACCAAATCCATGCAGCGCCTAACCGATTGGCGCAATGCCAAGATTCGTCAATTTGCCCACAAGGCATCCAAGCGCATAGTAGATTACGCGCTAAGCTGTGGAGCAAATACTATTGTGATTGGCAAGAACAAGACATGGAAACGGTCAGT
>NZ_BOCG01000455.1 GCF_016587775.1 Lactobacillus nasalidis
CGCTGGGTAGCTATGTGCGGACGGGATAAGCGCTGAAAGCATCTAAGTGCGAAGCCCCCCTCAAGATGAGATTTCCCATTTCTTCAAGAAAGTAAGACACCTCAGAGACGATGAGGTAGATAGGCCGGGAGTGGAAGAAGCGTGAGCTTTGGAGCGGACCGGTACTAATCAGTCGAGGACTTGACCAAAAGAGCGAAGCAATAGGTTTTGACTTGGAAGAGATATTCAGTTTTGAGCGTGCAAGCTCAAAGAAGAGTGCGGTGGCAATGGCAAGAAGGATACACCTGTTCCCATGCCGAACACAGCAGTTAAGCTTCTTAACGCCGAAAGTAGTTGGTGGGAAACTGCCTGCGAGGATAGGAAGCTGCCGCGCCAAGCAAGAGTCAGACGGAAGTCTGGCTCTTTTTTTGTAAGATTGCTGATATTGAGGTAAAACATGCAGAATCAACTGGTAAAGATTACAGCCTTCGACAATCCGCTGCTGAAATTGTTCACGGATTACAACGAGTCCCAGCTTTTTCATTATTATGAACCCGAACCTGGCGTCTTCATTGCTGAGAGTCCCAAGGTGATTGAACGGGCCATTCGGGCCGGCTATGAGCCAATTGCCATGCTGGCTGAGGAAAAGGCTCTAGACCGCGATCTGACTGATTTGGAGCATGAACTGGCCGCCAATGGAGACCGACTGCCGGCTTTTCCAATCTTCGTCGCCCAATCTGAATTACTGCGGCAGTTGCCTGGCTATAACCTGCTGCGGGGAGCGATTTGTGCCTTCAGGAGGAAAAAGCAGCCAAGTCTGGAAGAATTTTCCAGGTCCTTGCCGGACAAAGCTAGAGTTGCCGTATTGGAAAGCGTCGTCAACCCCACCAATGTCGGGGCAATTTTCCGCTCGGCTGCGGCCTTGGGAATGGATGGGGTTTTGATCACGTCAGATTCCAGTGATCCTCTTTACCGGCGCTCTGGCCGGGTCAGCATGGGGACGGTTTTCCAGGTGCCCTGGACTTATTTGGACAAGACAGCCTAGCGGGAAGCTGGCGTCTCCAGCCTTAAAGGCCTGGGCTTTAAGACAGCGGCCATGGCCTTAAGGGACAATACGGTCGACATTGACGATCCAGCCTTAAAAGCCGCCGACCGCCTGGCCGTGATCCTGGGCTCAGAAGGGCCGGGGCTAATGGCAAAAACGATTTCTGAGAGTGACTACACGATCAAGATTCCAATGGCTGAAGGCGTTGATTCTTTGAACGTTGCCGCCGCCAGCGCGCTGGCATTTTGGGAAGTAAAAAAAGGCCTGGACTAGCG
>NZ_BOCG01000456.1 GCF_016587775.1 Lactobacillus nasalidis
CCCCCTGGTAGCGGGCATCGCAGGCAATGGCAACGTAGCCAAGTTCTGCCAGGCGCTGGGGGCAACCTGCTCCTTGCAGCCGCCGTTAGGGTGAGCCACCGTGATCCCGGCATACTTTTTATCATCGCTTTCGTCATAGTCCGCCGGCAGGTAGACGTTGGCAGCGACACGGATGCCTTCCAGTTCATAGGATACTGGTCTGACGTTGACCTTCCCCGGCTCATTTGCTTCAAGCGCGCCGCGGTAAACGAATCCAAACTGATTTGCCATAATTTCCTCCCAACTGGTTAAATTACTAAGAATTGCTGCTTGTCATCAAGTTCTTGTGCTTGAAAACTTTACTAGTATCTTAGCCTTCAGCCAGTGGTCCGTCTAATGCTTCCTGGCTATGCCGGTATGCAGGCCGTCAATATTGCAGAAAAAAGAGGCAGCATAAAAGCGGACAAGCACTGCTTGTCCGCTTTCGTTTTTATAATTCGTCGCCGTTTGAAGCGATAACCTTTTGATACCAGTAGTATGAGTCCTTTGGCAGGCGCTTAAGCGTGCCTTCGCCCTTGTCGTCGCGGTCAACGTAGATGAAGCCGTACCGCTTGGACATTTGGCCGGTTCCGGCTGAAACGCAGTCAATGCAGCCCCAGGTCGTGTAGGCACGGAGGTCAACCCCATGTTCAACCGCCTTGTCCATTGCCTTGATGTGCTTTCTTAAGTAGTCAATCCGGTAATCATCGTGAACAGTGCCGTCTTCCAGCTTGTCAACGGCGCCAAGACCGTTTTCGACAACCATCATTGGAATCCCGTAACGGTCGTACATCTTTTCCAAGTAAAGCTGCAAGCCGTCTGGATCAGTTGACCAGCCCCATTCAGAGTATTCAAGATATGGGTTTCTAGTGCCAGCAGAGAAGTTGCCCTTGGCTTTTTCGCCAACATCATGCGTGGTGACCATGTTTGACATGTAGTATGAGAAGGTGTACATGTCGACTTTGCCTTCCTTCATGACTTCAAGGTCACCGTCTTCAATCTTCAAATGAACATTGTGTTCATCCCATAAACGCTTGGCAAAGCTTGGGTATTCGCCCTTAGCCTGCGCGTCGGCACAGTAAAGCTGGCTTAATTCTTCTTCATAGCGGGCAGCCAAAACGTCCTTTGGGTCAGGCGTGCCTGGGTAGTAGACTGAACCGGCGATCATGTTCCCAATCATAAAGTCCGGGTTGATCTTGTGGCCTTCGACAACTGCCTTGGCAGAAGCAACAAATTGGTGGTGCAGCTTTTGGTAAGCTTTTTGGTAATCTTCATCAGATGCGTTGCCATCGCCCACCATCTTCAGGAACATCAAGGATGAGTTGATTTCGTTGAAGGTCAGCCAGTACTTAACCAGGTCCTTGTATTCCTTGAACAAGGTCGTTGCGTACTTGACGTAAAGATCGATCATCTTGCGGTCTTGCCAGTCGTTATACTTTTCACCCAAAGCCAGAGGGTCTTCATAGTGGGAAATCGTAACTAACGGTTCAATCCCGTTCTTCTTCAGTTCTTCAAAGACTCTGCGGTAGAAGTCAAGCCCTTCTTGGTTTGGCTTGTCTTCTTCGCCAGTTGGGAAAATACGCGTCCAGGCAATGGAAGTTCTAAAGACCTTAAAGCCCATGTCGGCAAACATCTTGATGTCTTCTTTGTAATGATGATAAAAATCGATCGCTACATGGTTTGGATAGTATTCATTGTCAAAGATCTTGCCCTTGGCGCCCTTTGGCAAGGAGCTGGCAAACATCCCGGCTACTTTGCCGTCCTTGCCATCCAGGGTATAAGTCAAGTAACGCGGGCTTTCCAAAGAGCCGGCCGTGGTGATGTCAGTCACTGACAAGCCCTTGCCGCCTTCGTTGTATCCACCTTCAACCTGGTTGGCCGCTACCGCGCCGCCCCACAAAAAGTCTTTTCTAAAATGAGCCATTATTTATTTCCTCCTAATTGCAAGTTCAAGTTTATCGCCATCTAACTCAGCTGTGGCATCTATTTGTTCCTACAACCAGTATGGTATCATATGAGAAAGCGATTACGCCCCATTTCTTAAAGCAGTTAGGGACGATTCATAAAGGAGGAAGACCATGCCAATTGCTTACGAAAATGTCGACAATCTTGCCCGCCTGCCTTTTAAATTCTTCAAAAGGTCAAGTTATGCTCCCAAATCCCCCACCCACTGGCATACCGGTATCGAAATTGATTATCTGGTCTCTGGTGAAGACCTTAAAGTCGTCATTGCCGGCCAGACGCACCATTACAATTCAGGCGACATCTGGGCCATTGACCGCTCCCAAATCCATGCCGTAACGGGGCACAAGGACCGGTCTTATTATGTAATGGGGCTGATCATTGACGACAGTTTTTTGGAAAAAGAATATCCTTCCAGCAAAAATTGGCGGATCAACATGGACCATATCAGCCGCGATACCAGCAGCTACCGGCAGTTAAGAAAAAATCTGATCACCATCGCTGAACTCGTCGACCATCCCATCAGCGACAGCATTCGCTTTTTAATTCTGAGCGAATTTTTTCAAATGATAGCCCTGATCGACAGCGAATATACTGAAAAAACGGACATCACAACACCGCCTAACCAATCATTGGCTGACACGGTAATCGCCTACATCGCCAGCAACTCTTCCACCAACATCACGGCCCAAAGCATTGCCGAACACTTTAGGATTTCACAGGTAACTTTGAATAAGGAATTGAGTCAAGTGACCAAGCTGCCTTTGGGCAAGTACTTGAAGCAAGTCCGCCTTATGCATGCCAGATATCTCTTGCTGAGCACAAACTATTCTGTCGCCTACATTGCCAATTACTGCGGCTTTTCTTCAGCCAAAGTTTTGGAACGCAATTTTAAAGCCTGGAAAAAGCTGACCCCCAGCCAATACCGCAAAGCCTTCAGCAAATATTTCAATGAATGAAAAAACTACCCGGCAATAACCAGGTAGTTTCCAACGTCAAGCTCTATTTCTTTCTTCCAGCGCGTCATTCTTAGACAGCAAATAGACACAATACTGGTTCATGCTGACACCTTCGCGTTTAGAGTGTTCAGCAAGTGAGCGGTGCAGGCTCTTTGGAATCCGCAGCTTAAATTGCCCGGAATAGTTATCCAATGATGCAGGCTCTGCTATCTCGATACCATCCTCCAGCGCGGCTTCCAGCCACGCTTTTTTAGCATCCTCCGCATTCTCCGCGGCAGCTTGCAGACTTTCACCACTAGTAATGCATCCAGGCAATTCTGGATAGCTAGCAACATAACCGCCTTCATCTGGATCAGGTACAAGTTCAAGTCTGTATGGAAGAGCCAGATAATCATCTATTGTCTTCATGCTTCGTTTCCTCCTCAACAACTTTGCGTACCATTTCAACGTATGTTTTCTTAATCGGTTCATGTTTAGGTATCGTAATGGGAGTTTTACCCGGTTTGCGAAACGTATAATGGCTACTGCCACTTCGTGGTGCTGTCATTACATAACCATAACTTTCTAGAACCTTTTTCAATTCAACAAAACGCATGCCTTTTGATAATGAACGGATGCGCTTTAACAATTTATCCCATTTCGACATTATGAACTCCTAGCATCATTATATACGGTGTCATATTTGGTGTCAAAAGATACAATCTTTAAACAAAAATATTGACCATCTGCAATCTAACATACTCTTGTGCAAATTACTCACTATAACCATTTTGCTTTTACCTTACCGATTATCCAAACCGATGTACACATTGAGATAGCCCTTTATAATTGAGGCAAATTGTTTCTAGACTATATTTTTGCTAGTAGTAATCGCCTTGCTTTTAAAGCTCCAACTTTCCGCGTATTTTTCCACAAGAAAAAACTACCCGGCAATAACCAGGTAGTTTCCACTGCGGAGAAAATTCCGCTTATTTTATTCGTATTCAATCGTTGCCGGCGGCTTGCTCTTCACGTCGTACAGTACGCGGTTGACCTGCTTGACTTCGTTGACGATCCGCACGGAGATCTTCTGCAGAACATCCCATGGAATCTGGGCAAAGTCGGCGGTCATCCCGTCGATTGACGTAACGGCCCGGATGCAGACGGCATAGTCGTAAGTCCGGCCGTCGCCCATGACCCCGACGCTCCGCATCCCTGGCAAAGCAACAAAGTATTGCCAGATGCTTTCCTGCAGGCCGGCGTTTTTGACTTCTTCGCGCAGGATCGCGTCAGCGTCCCGGACGATCCGCAGCTTCTCTTCAGTGATTTCGCCGATCACCCGGATGGCCAGACCAGGGCCCGGGAATGGCTGCCGCCATACCAAGTCGTGCGGCAGGCCCAGCTTTTCGCCCAGAACCCGGACTTCATCCTTGAACAGCTGCCGGAGCGGTTCAATCAGCTTAAACTGCATGTCTTCCGGCAAGCCCCCGACATTGTGGTGGCTCTTGATCGTGTGGGCCGTGTCGGTCCCTGATTCGATCACGTCAGTGTACAGAGTGCCCTGGGCCAGGAACTTGGCGTCCTTGATCTTCTTGGCTTCATCGTTGAAGACCTGCACGAATTCGTTGCCGATGATCTTCCGCTTCTTTTCAGGGTCGGTTACCCCGGCCAGCTTGGACATGAAGCGGCCCTTGGCGTCGACTCTGACGATGTTCACGCCCAGGCCTTCCTTCAAGGCAGCCATGACCTCTTCGCTTTCGTTCTTTCTGAGAAGGCCGTGGTCAACAAAAATCGCCGTCAGCTGGCTGCCGATTGCCTTGTGCAAAAGGGTGGCCGTAACGCTGGAGTCAACCCCGCCGGAGATCCCCAGGATCACGTTGGCGTCGCCGACTTCTTCTCTGATTGAGTCAACGGACAGCTTGATGAAGTCGTCCATGGTCCAGTTGTCCTTGGCCCCGCAGATGTCAAAGGCAAAGCGGCGCAGGATGTCCAGGCCGTATTCCGAGTTGCGGACTTCAGCGTGGAACTGGATGGCGTAGAACTTGCGGGCCGGGTCAGCCATTGAGGCGATCGGGCAGTTCTTGCTTGATGCCAAAAGCTTGAAGCCTTCTGGCAGCTTGGTTACCAGGTCCCCGTGACTCATCCAGACAACCTGCTTTTCTGGCAGGCCCTTGTACAGCGGGCTTTCAGTTTCCTTGACTTCGATGTGGGCTGAGCCGTATTCGGCTTCACCGGCCTTTTCGACCGTCCCGCCCAGCTTCTGGGTCATCAGCTGCATCCCGTAGCAGATGCCCAGGATCGGAATCCCCAGTTCAAAAATTTCCGGGTCAACGTCCAGGGCGTTTTCATCGTAAACGGAGTTCGGGCCGCCGGAGAAGATGATCCCCTTAGGAGCGATCTTCTTAACTTCTTCTGCCGTAATCGTGTGCGGCAGAAGTTCTGAGTAAATGCCAAAGTCCCGGATCCGGCGGGTAATCAGCTGGTTGTACTGACTACCGAAGTCGAGCACGATGATTTTGTCGAAATTGCTTAAGTCGATTTTTGCCATTAGAAGTCGATGCCTCCGTAATTAGGAGCAGCCTTGCTCATCATAACGTCGTGTGGGTGTGATTCGCGCAGGCCGGCGTTTGAGATGCGGACGAACTGCGCGGTTTCGATCAGCTTGCCGATGTTTTCAGCGCCGCAGTAGCCCATCCCGGACCGCAGGCCGCCAAGGATCTGGTAGACAACGTTGCTTACAGTACCCTTGTAGGAAACAACGGCTTCGATGCCTTCTGGAACCAGCTTGTTGGCTTCGTTGATCCCGCCTTGGAAGTAGCGGTCGCTTGAGCCGTGTTGCTGGGACATGGCCCCAACTGAGCCCATCCCGCGGTAAGACTTGACCAGACGGCCGTCAGCGCCTTGCTGCACGTCGCCAGGAGCTTCTTCAGTACCTGAGAGCATGGAGCCCAGCATTACGGCGTTGCCGCCGGCAGCCAAAGCCTTGACCACGTCGCCGGAGTACTTGATC
>NZ_BOCG01000457.1 GCF_016587775.1 Lactobacillus nasalidis
GACGGAATTCTTTATTTGGAGCGGGCAAGAAGAAGCCACGTTCCAAAAGATCAATGGCGTGGCTTTAAGCTGAGCGAAAAGCCTTTGTCAGATGAGTTTGGCGTTGTCAGCTACTTCAAAGAAAAAGGCCGTTATTACGTTGCCATCCCGTATAAGATCAAGGCTGAGGATGTTAAGCTGCTAGGCAAAACAGGCAAAGCTACTGCGGTTGACGTCAATGTTGGTCACTTTGATTACACGGGAGGCCGGGTGAACGTACTGCCTAAGAAGCTTGATAGAATTTATAAAAAAATCAAGCACTATCAAAGGCAGCTTGCCAAAAAGCAAGTCAAAAATGGAGAAGCTGCTTGCGAAAGCAAGAACTACTTGAAGACGAAAGCCAAGCTTCAAGCTTGCTATCGCAAAGC
>NZ_BOCG01000458.1 GCF_016587775.1 Lactobacillus nasalidis
CAGCAGCCACAATTACTTTGAAGTCCTCGACCAGGTGGCCGAAACGAGCGGCCGGCAGGTCATCATGTACGACCAGCTGGGCTGCGGCAACTCCAGCATCCCCGACGATGAGGCAGAAGACGCCTACACGGCCCAGACCTGGGTCAAGGAGCTGGAAAACCTGCGCGACCAGCTGGGCCTCAGCGAGATCCATCTCCTGGGCCAGAGCTGGGGCGGGATGCTGGCCCTCATCTACCTTTGCGACTACCAGCCCAAAGGGGTCAAGAGCCTGATCCTCTCTTCCACTCTGGCGTCAGCCAAGCTGTGGAGCCAGGAGCTGCACCGCTTGATCAAGTACCTGCCTGAAAGCGAGCAGGCCGCGATCGCCGAAGCCGAAAAGACCGGCAACTATGACTCCCCGGCCTACCAGGCCGCCAACCAGCACTTTATGGACCAGCACGCCATCAAGCTGACCCCGGATCTGCCGGAGCCGGTTTTGCGCAAAAAAAAGGGCGGCAGCCTGGCTTACTTGACCGGCTGGGGCCCTAATGAATACACGCCTATTGGCAACCTGCACGGCTATGAGTACACTGACCGCTTATCCGGCTTGACTCTGCCGACCTTGATCACCAGCGGCACTGACGATCTGTGCACGCCCCTGGTGGCCAAGAGCATGTACGATCACCTGCCAAACGCCCGCTGGGAGCTTTTCGCCGGCTGCGGGCACATGCCTTTCGTCCAGGGAAACGCCAAATACCGGCAAATTCTGAGCGACTGGCTGCTTAGTCAGGATTAAAGAGATTTCTTCATCAAATAATCAGTCTGGCGGTCATCGCCGACAACGAAAACGTGCTCGCTGAACCGGGTCAAACCGTGGTGGGCGTAGAAGCTCTTGGCGTTTTCGTTGTGCTCCCAGACACCCAGCCAGAGAACGGACTTGTCCAGTTCTCTGGCTTTTTCTTCGGCAAAATCAAAGAGCCGGCTGCCCAGGCCCTTGTGCTGGAAGGACCGGCGCAGGTAGATCCGCTCGATTTCCAGGCCGTTGGGGTCAACGTCTTCGCTTTGCGCGTCGCCGGTGTTGATCTTCAAGTAGCCGGCCACTTGCCCGTCAGCAAGCAGGAAGTAGAAGGTGCTGCCTGGATTTGCCAGTTCTCCGCCCAGCTTTTCCTTGCTGTAGCTTTCATCCAAAAACTTTTCCATGTCTTCATCGCTGTTGTCAGCACCGAAGGTGTCGGCAAAGGTTTCCCGGCTGATTTCAATCAAAGCCGGCAGATCTTCTTCAGTTACTTCTCTAATTACTGCTTCTGTCATCTTTATCTCCTTTTCCGTATTCTGTTTTTTGCTTAATTAAGCCCGGTCAAGACCCAGGTTCTCAGCAGCATCCCGGCTCTTTCCCAGTCTTCTGGCCGGTATTCGTGCCCGGCTCCCCGCATCTGCAGGAGTTCGCCCTGCTTCATCTGCTTGGCCAGCTGTTCCAGGCCAGCCAAAGGAGCCTGGTCGTCTTCGCTGCCGGCCACGATGTAGCCGCGGCCCGGGTAGGCCTGGATCTTGTCTTCATCGCCTGCTTCCAGCACCGGCGACATGAGGAAGACGCCCCGCACTGACCGGCCGATTTCGCTGGCAGCCACGCCGGCAGCCCGGCCCGCCAGATCATAGCCGGCAAAGGCAATATACTCGCTGGCTACCCGGTCGTCAGCGCGCAGCTCGTCAAAGGCCAGGTGGTAACCGGCCAGGGCGCTGGCATAGTCAGCCGCCTCAAAGGTGAAGGTCAGGATGCCGGAGTCGTTCAAGTAGCGGCTCAGCCACCGGGCCTGGTCGTTTTCACC
>NZ_BOCG01000459.1 GCF_016587775.1 Lactobacillus nasalidis
GACGGAGCCGGCGGAGTCCTGCTCAAAAAAGACGCGGCTGAACCGCGCTTTTTGATGACGCAGCTTAAAAGCTACGGCGAGCTGGGCCACTTCCTGTCGGCCGGCCGGACAGAAACGGCGCCGTTTCCAGGACCGGTCACGGGCCTGACGCCTTTCAGGATGAACGGGCGCGAGGTTTACAAGTTTGCCACGCACAAGGTGCCGGAGCTGATCGAATCCTGCTGCGCGGCCAGCGGGCTGGAACTCGGCGAGATCGACCACTTCCTCTTGCACCAGGCCAACTACCGCATCATCAAGCAGGTTGCCAAGCGGCTGGGCCTGCCGGAAGAGAAGTTTCCCTGCAACATTGCCGAATATGGCAACACCTCCGCGGCCAGCGAAGCGATTTTGCTGGCTGAACAGGTGGAGCAGGGCAAAGTCAAACCCGGCGATTTGCTCGTTTTGGCTGGCTTTGGGGGCGGCCTGACGGCTGCCGCCATGATTGTCAGATTGTAAAAAAAGCAAGATAGATTTTTTCAAGGAGAATACAAATGTCAGAAGCAGAAATTTTTGAAGCAGTAAAGAAGATCGCCGTTGAAGAACTGGACGTTGAAGAAGACCAAGTGACCATGGACGCCAACATCAAAGACGACCTGGAAGCCGACAGCCTGGACTTGTTTGAAATCGTCAACGAACTGGAAGACCAGTACGACATCGAACTGGACGCTGACGAAAGCACGCAGACGGTGGCTGACGTGGTTGCCCTGGTGCAAAAGCAGCTGGCCGCAAAGGACTAGAGCATGAAGTTCGGAATTCTTTTCAGCGGGCAGGGCGCGCAGACCGCCGGCATGGGGCTGGACTTTCTGGCCGATCCCCTGTTTAAGGAAACGACTGACCAGGCCAGTCAAGCCTGCGGGCTTGATTTGCCCGCGATCTGGCAAAACCGGCAAGGCGAGCTGGATGAGACCCGCTACGTGCAGCCGGCCTTGGTAGCTTTTGAATACGGCGTCTGGCGCCTGCTTGAACGCGACACCGATTTACCAATTTGCGGCATGGCCGGCTTGTCTTTGGGCGAATACGGGGCCTTGCTGGCCAGCGGATACTTGTCCTGGCCCAGCGGCCTTGAACTGGTCAAAGACCGGGGCGAGTACATGCAGCTTGATTCAGAAAAAGTTGCCAGCGGCATGCTGGCGCTGGTCAAGCCGAAGCTGCCGGAACTGGAAGAATTCCTGCGGCAAAAGCAGGAAGCGGGCAGCCGGGTATATCTGGCCAACTACAATTCACCCAAGCAGGTCGTTTTGGCCGGGGTGCAGGCAGAGCTGCCAGAAATCAGCCAGGAAATCACCAGTTTGCAGCTGGCGAAGAGAGCAATTTCCTTGCCGGTTGCCGGCGCCTTTCACACCCCCCTTTACCAAGAAGCCAGCCGCAAAATGCACGAGCGCTTGCAAGGCGAGCCCTTTGCCAGCGGCAAGCATCCGGTCATCAGCAATACGACCAAGCAGGCCTTCAGCCAGGAAAAGCTGGCGGAAATCCTGGAAGTGCAGCTGATGCAGCCGACGCATTTTGCCGCCTGCGTTCAAGAGCTTTTAAACAGGGGAATGACGGCCAGCCTGGAGATTGGTCCGGGCCATGCGCTGTCGTCCTTTGCCAAGCAGACCGACCGGAAGCTGCAGGGCTGGCAGATCGGCAGCCTGGAGGAATATCAGCAGTTTGTAGAGGATTACCAAAATGGATTTGAAGAATAAACGGGTTTTGATCACCGGCTCGACTCAAGGAATCGGCGCCGCGACTGCCTTGGCTTTTGCCAAGCGGGGCTGCCAGGTTCTCTTGAACGGCCGCCGGCCAGAATTGCCGGCCGCGCTGGCGAAAGAGCTGGAAGAAAGCGGCGCAAAATTCCAGTATTTTTCCGCTGATGTCAGTGATGAAGCCGCGGTCAAGCAGCTTTTCAAGGAGGTCGGCGACGTTGACATCGTGGTCAACAACGCCGGCATCACCCGTGACCAAATCTTGATCGGCATGAAGCTGGCCGATTTTGATCAAGTCATCCGGGTCAACCTGCGGGGCAGCTTCATGGTGCTGCAAAAGGCCCTAAAGAAGATGCTCAAGAAGCGGTCCGGGGTCATCATCAACATGGCCAGCGTCGTTGGCCAGCATGGCAATGCCGGTCAGGCCAACTATGCCGCTTCCAAAGCCGGCGTGATAGCCTTGACCCAGACAGCGGCCAAGGAAGCCGCCCAAAGAGGCGTCAGAGTGAACGCAATCGCGCCGGGGATGATTGCCAGTGAAATGACCGCGGTCTTGGCTGATGAAGTCAAGGAAGCCGCCTTAAAGCAGATTCCTTTGGCCCGTTTCGGCCAAGCCGGTGAAGTAGCGCAAGCAGCCGTTTTCTTAGCTGAAAATGACTATGTTACCGGTCAGACCATCGTCGTTGACGGGGGAATGACCATTTAGGAGACGATATGCGAGTAGTAGTTACAGGCATGGGGGCTGTTAGCCCGAACGGCAATGGTTACCAGGCCTTTGTTGAAAACAGTTTGCAGGGCGTGGTCGGCATCAAGCCGATCAGCAAATTCGATGCCACTGACACCGGGATCAGCGTGGCCGGCGAAATCGATGACTTTGACGTCAGCCAGGTTGTCGGCAAGAAAAACGGCAAACGGATGGATCTGTACTCACAGTATGCCGTCCAGGCCTGCCAGGAAGCTTATGATATGGCGGGCTTGAGCGCTGAGGCGGTTGAACCGGAAGAACTGGGCGTGATTTTTGGCTCAGGGATCGGCGGTTTGACCACGATTGAAGAGCAGGTCATCAAGATGCATGACAAAGGGGCCAAGCGGGTTTCTCCCTTCTTTATCCCGATGGCCATCGCCAACATGGCGGCCGGCAATATATCCATCCGCTTCAATGCCAAAAACATCTCGACTTCAGTAGTCACCGCGTGTGCTACCGGGACCAACTCCATTGGCGAAGCCTACCGGCAGATCAAGGAAGGCCGGGCACAAGTGATGATCGCCGGCGGCAGCGAGGCCAGCGTCAACGAAACCGCGATTTCCGGTTTTGCCGCGCTGACGGCTCTGTCGACCAGCACTGATCCGCTGCGGGCATCCCTGCCGTTTGACGAAAGCCGGCACGGCTTCGTGCTCGGCGAAGGCGCCGGGGCCATGATCCTGGAAAGCCTGGAGCACGCGCAAAAGCGGGGCGCGAAGATCCTCGCGGAAATCGTCGGCTACGGCGCCACCAGTGACGCCTACCACATCACCAGTCCCGACCCGACTGGGGCAGGAGCAGCCCGGGCAATGCAGCTGGCCGTTGCAGAAGCCGGG
>NZ_BOCG01000460.1 GCF_016587775.1 Lactobacillus nasalidis
GGTCAAGTTGATGAAGTTGTTGTAGAATTCGTTGGTGATAACGTGAGCGCCTTGGGCAACTGACAATTTCCCGGCGTGGTACAAAGCCGCGTTGGCCGCGGTGTTTGGAATCAAGAAGGCACCGGCAACTGAGCCGACGATCAAACCGCCGTGAACGCCGAAGAACCAGAAGAACGGTACGGCCAGACCGATAACGACGGCCCCGCCCCATGAGTCAGACAGACCCTGCATTGGCATTTCCAGAACTTGGTAGATCCATTGCAGCATGTCAGTGTTGCCGAAAGTCTTGAAAGCGGCAAACAGCAGCATGCAGGCAGTCAAGTCGACGCCGGC
>NZ_BOCG01000461.1 GCF_016587775.1 Lactobacillus nasalidis
TGGAAACGCTGGATGGAACTTGTTCAGGAAGCTTGATCTTCCAGCCCTTCTTCATCATGGCGCTGTAGCTCCAGCCGACCAAAAGGCCGATGATGATGGCGGCAACCATCCCTTGGCCGCCAAACCAGGTAATGTTCAAAACGTTAGTGACCGGTGAAGCCAGGAAGGTCTGCAGGGCATGCGGCAATTTGTCGATGTTCTGCGCAACAGCTGAGCCTGACAAGACGACCTTGCCGGCAGCGTTGCTGATGCCGCTGGCTTCAGCAGCCTTGAGCGGACTGTCGACCTGCATGAACTGCAAAAGCAGGAAGGCTGACAAAGCAGTCAAAGCGGCCGGGAGGGGCTCAACTTTTTCATTCTTGACATAGACGTAGGCAATCCCGACAACTGACCAAACGGAGATCATCCCGAAACTGGCCGTGTAAGCCTGGCTGAAGAAGGCTGACCAGCCGCTGTCGGACAAGGCCTGGGAAACTGCTGGAATCGGGAAGTTGGACATGATCAGGAAGATCGACCCGATAATGATAAATGGCAGCGAGTAGACCATCCCGTCTTGAATGGCCTTGACCGCCTTCGTGTTAACAAATTTCATGATTGGTGGCAGAATCTTTTGATTGACAAAAGCACTGAATCCGCCCTGCTTTGTAGTTTCTGTACTCATCACTTTTTCCTCGATTTACAAACGTAAAAGCTGTTTACTTGCTCATTACCTTGGTAGCTTGTTGAACTACCTTTTCCCCGTCCATCATGCCATAAGCGGCCATGTCGATGACGGCGACTGGAACGTCAGTGCCTTCAACCTTCTTTTGGAAGTCTCCCAGCATGTAGCTTACCTGCGGCCCAAGCAGGACACAGGAGATTTCCTTGTTTTCCAGGTTGGAGTCAGCTTCAGCTGCTGGACAGGCAAAAATCTCGTAGT
>NZ_BOCG01000462.1 GCF_016587775.1 Lactobacillus nasalidis
AAGCAGCCGCCTGCTGGCCGGCCGACATGATCTTGGCTTCAAACTGCTTTTGCCGCTCTTCTTCCTGCTGGCGGCGCAGATCGGCCGTCAAGCGGTTGTAGATGGACAAAGCCGACATGTTGCCAAAGCCGATGGCGGCGTACATGTCCTCGTCGGTCTTAAAGCTGAAGTGGTCCAGCACTTCGTCGATGTGGCTCTTGTCCAGGTATTCCTTGGCGCTGAGGCCGTTTTCCTTGAGCAGGTCGGTCAGCTCGTTTTTGCCCCGGGCCACGCTTTCTTCCCGGTCAACGTCACGGAAGTAGCGCCGGATCTTGTTCTTGGCCCGGGAAGTCTTGACCATCTCTGCCCAGTCTCTGGAAGGCCGGGCGTTGCTTTGCGTCAGGATGTCGACGACGTCCCCGTTTTTCAGCTTGTAGTCAAGCGGCACCAGCTTGTCGTTGACCTTGGCCCCGATGGCGTGGTCTCCGACTTGCGTGTGGATGGCATAGGCAAAGTCCAGGGTAACCGACCCCTTCGGCAGCTCGTAGACCTCGCCTTTTGGCGTAAAGACGTAGACCTTGTCGGCAAAAATGTCCGAGTGCACTGCTTCCATAAACTCGTCGGCATCGCTGGAGTCTTTTTGCAGCTCCAGGATTTCCCGGCCGATGTCCAAAGCGCCGCCGTCTTTTTCATCGACTCCCTGGAAATTGCCCCGCTTGTAGGCCCAGTGGGCGGCAACACCGTATTCGGCTACTTCGTGCATTTCTTCGGTTCTGATTTGGATTTCAAGCGGCTTGCCGCCAGGACCGATGATGGTCGTGTGCAAGGACTGATAGCCGTTGGCCTTCGGCATGGCGATGTAGTCCTTAAAGCGGCCCGGCATTGGCTTCCACTTGGTATGAACCGCGCCCAAAACGGCGTAGCAGTCCTTGACCGTCGGCACGATCACGCGGACGGCCAGCAAGTCGTAGATTTCATTGAAGTCCTTGTGCTTGTTGACCATCTTCTTGTAAATGGAGTAGATGTGCTTTGGCCGGCCGCTGATGTCGTACTTGATGCCCAAAGAATCCAGGGTGCCGCGCAGGTAGTCGATGGCATCCTTGATGTAGCCTTCCCGCTCGCTGCGCTTGGCGTCCATCATTGACACGATCTTGTAGTACTCTTCCGGGTTCATATAGTGGAAGGACATGTCTTCCAGTTCCCACTTGATGGTCCCGATCCCCAGCCGGTCAGCCAGCGGGGCGTAAATATCCAGAGTTTCAGCAGCAATGCGGCGCTGCTTGTCCGGGCGAAGGTGTTCCAAGGTGTGCATGTTGTGCAGGCGGTCGGCCAGCTTGACTAAGATGACCCGCAGGTCCTTGGCCATGGCAATCAGCATCTTCCGGTGGTTTTCAGCCAAAAACTCCTTGTGGGACTTGTATTCGTACTTGTTCAACTTGGTGACCCCATCAACGATGAAGGCCACGTCTGCCCCAAACTTTTCCTTAATGTCGTTGTTGGTGACAGAGGTGTCCTCAACCGTGTCATGCAAAAAGCCGGCCGCAACCGTGTCCGGGTCCAGGCCAAGCGTGGCCAGGGTCCCCGCTACTTGCGTAGGGTGAACGATGTAAGGCTGGCCGGATGCCCGCGTCTGCCCCTCGTGGGCCCTGGCGGCAAATTGATAGGCGCTTTCGACAAAGGCCAGTTGGTCAGCAGTCATGTATTTTTTGCAGGCGGCCATGACCTGCTCATGAGTCATTTCAGTATATTTTGACATCTTTGATCACCAGTTTCTAAGTTTTAATTAATCAATACCTGTTATTTTAGCTCAAAAAGCCGCTCTTAAACAAGCTTGGCGACTTACTCGCCCGCGTATTAGAAAATGAGAAATTCTTTTACTAATATTTTAACTCATTTAACTGCCTTAGTCTTCCTTGCGGGAAATTGCCAGGCCGACCCAGCGGCCCGCCCGCATCTTCAAGTCGATCTTGAAGGAATGCTCTGCCAGGGCTTCCTCGATCTTTGGCAGCTGCAAGTAGTCGATGCCGGAGAAGATGACCTGGCCGTCTTCATTCAAGTGGCTGTCCAGCTGCGGAATCAGGTCCAGCAGAATTTCCGCCAGGATGTTGGCCACGATCAAGTCGAACTTGCCGTCAACGTCAGCCAGCAGGCTGGTCTTTTGCAGGGCAATGTCGTGGATGCCGTTTAAAGCGGCATTTTCTTCAGCTGCCGTCATCGATTCATCAGAGATGTCCGTTGCCAGGACGCTTTTGGCGCCCAGCTTGTGGGCGCCGATGGCCAAAATCCCCGACCCCGTGCCCACGTCGGCAACCGTCAAAGGCTTGACCATGGCCCGCTCGATTCCCAGCATGGCCAGCTGGGTCGTCTGGTGGTTCCCCGTCCCGAAAGCCAGACCCGGATCCAGGCGGATGATTTCCTGGTCCTTGAAGGCCGGCTGGTAGTCTTCCCATTCCGGAACGATGGCCAGGTGCCGCGACAAGTTGATGACATGGTAGTACTTTTGCCAAACGGTGTTCCAGTCCTGGTCAGCCACGTAGCTGACGGAAATGTCGCCCGGGGCAGTCTTCAGGCCATAGCCGGCCAGTTCAGCCAGCTTGTCTTTAAAGCGCTTGACCGTTTCTTCAGCGTCAGTTTCCTCGTCAAAGTATGCGATGAATTCCAGCTCATCCGGCAGATCTGGAATGTCGTCCATGTCAACGACCGTGGAGTCATGCAGCCAGCCGGCCTGCTCGAAGTCGCTTCTGCGGCGCGCTTCCGTGCCCAGGGCCTTTAAGTCCTCGCTGGCAAAATAAGCCAGGGCATCTTCGACGTCATAACTGCTTTCAATCTTGATTTCCAGTAATTTCATATTCATGTCTTCTTTCTTTAGCTTCTTCACTTAAAATGGTATCATGTAAAGCGGTGATAACAATGTCAAAAAAGAAAAAGAATAAAGACAAATTAGACAAGACCCTGGTTGAAAAAATTCTCGACCAGCAAAAAATCGCTTACCAGCAGCACATCAGTGAAATCAGCGAAGACCATGGCGTCGCTCAAGTCGGCGCCGCCAACCCCGTCTTAGACGGCCACCCGGTCTACAAGACCCTGGCCGTCAGCGGCAACAAGACTGGCCCGATCGTCGGCGTGGTGCCGCTCAGCGGCCACCTG
>NZ_BOCG01000463.1 GCF_016587775.1 Lactobacillus nasalidis
CTTTGCCCCAGCCGCTGGCCGCGGTTGTTGCGGCTTGGCTTGTGCCGCCGGTCGCCGCTCTTGTCGCGGCCGCCGTAATTGCGCCGGCCCTTGAAGTTCCGGTCCCCGTTTCTTCTGCCTTGGCCTCGGTCGTTATGCGCCCGCTTCTTGGCCTCAGGGTCGTAAACTTCAAAGTCCAGCTGGTGCTGCTCAACATTGGCATTGGTCAAAACAACCTTGATCGGCATCCCTACCTTGTACTTCTTGTGGGTTGCCCGGCCGGTCAAAGTCATCGTCTTTTCATCGTATGAGTAGTAGTCGTCCTTCAAGTTGGAGATGTGGATCAAGCCTTCTACCGTGTTCTCCAATTGGACGAACATCCCAAAGCTGGTGACTGATGAAACGACCGCGTCAAACTTGTTGCCAACCTGGTCAGCCATGTATTCGGTCATCTTCAGGTCGTTGGTTGCCCGTTCAGTATCGATTGACCGCCGCTCTTGGGTTGAAGTCTGGTCAGCCACTTCCGGCAGTTCTTCCTTGAAGTGCTCCTTGACTTCCTCGCCCGTCCCTTCTTCCAGGTAGGCGTGGATCATCCGGTGAACCATGGTGTCTGAATACCGGCGGATCGGGGAAGTGAAGTGGGTGTAGTACTTGGCCGCAATCCCGAAGTGGCCCAGCGGGTCTTCTGAGTAGTGGGCCTGCTTTAAGCTCCGGAGCATCATCATCTGCACAACTGCTTCTTCTGGCGTCCCCAAGGTCTTGGTAACCACCTTCTGCAAGTCCAGCGGCTTGATGTCGTTTGGATCTGCCTTGACGTTCAAGCCAAAGGCGCTGCAGAATTCAAAAAATCTGGTGATCCGGTCAGCTTCCGGCGTTTCGTGCACCCGGTAAAGGAATGGCACCTTTTTTCTGTAGTAGGCTTCAGCTACCGTTTCGTTGGCCAAAAGCATGAAGGATTCGATCATCTTTTCGGCCGTCCCCCGGCTGTGCAAGACGATGTCTACCGGCTTGCCCTTTTCGTCGACGATGATCTTGGCTTCTGGTTCTTCAAAGTCGATGGCTCCCCGGGCGTGGCGCTGGTTATAGAGGGCTTCATGCAAGGCCGCCATGTCCTTGAGCATCGGCCGCACCTTGACGTACTTGTCTTCCAAGTCGCTGTCTGGCACGTCGCCGCGCAGGGCCTGGTTGACCTTGTTGTAGGTCAAGCGGCCGTGGGACCGCATCAAGGCCGGGTAGATGTCGTAAGCTACCCGCTCGCCTTCTGGGGTGATTTCCATGTCGCAGGACAAGACCAGACGGTCAACGCCTTCGTTCAAGGAACAGATCCCGTTTGAGAGTCTGAACGGCAGCATCGGAATGACCCGGTCGACCAGGTAGGTACTGTTGCCCCGGGCAAAAGCTTCCCGGTCAAGCGGCGTCCCTTCTTTGACATAGTGGGCCACGTCAGCGATGTGGACGCCCAGGTGGTAGTTGCCGTTGTCCAGCTTCCACAAAACGACCGCGTCGTCAAAGTCCTTGGAGTCGTCCCCGTCGATCGTGACGGCTGGCTGGTCGGTGATGTCCCGCCGGCCTGGTTCCTTTTTTTCTTCTTCAGTCACGTGGTCCGGGATCGCGTTGGCCTGCTCCAAAGCATCTTCTGGCCATTCAGTCCGGATGTCGTGTTCAGCCACGATGGACATGATGTCCACGCCTGGGTCGTTCTTGTTGCCGATGATTTCGACAACTGCCCCGGTCATCTGGTCTGGCAGGTCTTCGGTCGGGTAGGTCTTGATCGAGACCTTGACCATGTCCCCCATCTGCGGGATCAAGCCCTGGTCAGACACATAGACCCGGTACTTCTTGAACTTCTTGTTGGTCGAAATCACGTAGCCGGCAAAGTGGCTGATCTTGACCTGCAGGTCCTCCAAAGGAGTGTATTCGCCAACGATGCTGCTGGCTCCTCTTTCCAGGATCTCTTCGACTTCCCCTTCAGGTCCCTTGCCGTTCCAAGGGTTGCCGCCGGCCGTGATCTTGACTTTGACCCGGTCGCCGTCCAAGGCCAGCTTGGTGGAATCGGAATTGATGAACACGTCGTCGGCTTCCTCGTCGTCTAAGCGCACGAAGCCGAAGCCCTTGTCATTGGCCCGGAAGACGCCTTCGACTTCGGTGTTTTCCTGGGCCAATTGGTAGCGGCCGTTGCCGTCGGTGATGATCTTCTTTTCCTGCTCCAAGTAGGCCAGAGCCTTCACCAGGTCGGTGAAGCTGCCCAGACGGTCCCGGCGAGCCTGCCGCTCGATCTGCTCAACGCGGAATTGTTTTTGCGGATTGTGCCGGAAGATCTCAAGAACTCCCGCCAATACAGTTTCATTTTGCGTCATTAAATTTCTCCATCTGTTATTTTCGTTAAAAAAAACCTCCCATCAAACGATCGGGAGGTTCGGGATTATTTAGAAGACAGGATTGCCAAAATAATCGAAAAAGCAAAGAACAATACCAGTAAAACTGACGTTACTTTTTCCATAAAGGCTTCAAAGCCCCGCTTCTTGGTCTGGCCGCTAAAGACGGCGCCGCCTGACAAAGCGTTTAAGGCATCTTGCTGCTTCTGTGGTTGCATCATTGTTGCAAAGATGATTAGCACTGAAACAATGATCAACAGCGTCATAATAAAGTTGTACAATGCACTGCCTCCAATTTATTCTACAATTACTTTACTATTCTATCATAGATGGGTTTATTTTGTCTTAGTTTTTTTCAGTTCCGGCGCATCAGTTTTGTAAAGCTTGCTTGCGTCCTTCTTGCCCAGCTTGCTCTTCAGGCTGGTCGAGCTCTTGGCAGCCTTGGCCAGCTTGGCCAGCGAGTCGGTCACGTTGTAGTCGTAGTTCTTCGTGTTGACCGGGGTGAACCAGCTCGGATGGTAAAAGCGCAGCAGGTTCCCCGTGATCACCCGGTCAGACAGGCTCAGCTGGGTCATGACCTTGTTGGCGATCAGGCGGCAGGCCTGCTTCTGCTTGGCTGAGGTCACCTTTTTGCCGGTCTTGGTGAAGTAGTAGCTGCTGCCGACCTTGGTGTAAGTCGGGGTGATGAAGTTCCCGTTTCTTTGCGCCACGATCTGTGAGTTCTGCTTGCTTAAAAGGTCATGCCCGAACAAAAGCAGGTCCTTGCTCTTGATGCCCAGCAGGTTCAAAAGCGTCGGCATCACGTCGATTTCACCGCCATAGGTGTGGTTGATGCCGCCCTTTAAGTCGCTGGAATAGAACATCAGCGGCACTCTTTGCTGCTGCTGGTCGTCAAATTCCCCGTAGCCGGACTTGCCGGTCAGCTGGGCCATGGCCTCGTTGTGGTTGTTGGAGATGCCGTAGTGGTCCCCGTAAAAGACCAGCAGGGTGTTTTTGGACAGGCCGGTCTTTTTCAGCCAGGTCATGAACTCGCCGATCGCCTGGTCCAAATAGTGGGCCGTCTGCACGTAGCCGTCAACCGTGTTGTCGCCGGTCGTCGTCTTTTTGATCGTCTGGTTCTGCTTGTCCAAAGTGTACGGGTAGTGGTTGGTGACCGTGATCATCTTCAGATAAAAAGGCTGCGGCAGCTGGGCAATGTACTTGGCCGACTGCTGGAAGAAGATCTTGTCTTTGAGCCCGTAGCCCAGATACCAGCTGTTTTGGTACTTGTAGTAGTTCAAGGACATGAAGTACTGGTAGCCGAAAGACTTGTAGGCATTGTTGCGGTTCCAAAAAGAGCCGGTGCCCCCGTGCATGACGGCGGTGGTGTAGCCGGCCTTTTGGTTCAAAATCGCCGGCATGCTTTCAAAAGTATTGCTGGTCCCGTAAGTCGACATGGCCGAACCCGACTGGACCCC